>NZ_JANWXB010000166.1 GCF_025055495.1 Thermoflexus sp.
CGCAGCCCCTCGAACCCCCCGGAGGAGATCAGCGGCGTAACTCCTGTGGAGGATTGCGGTGAAGGCATTTCTGATCGATCTCCTGAGCGCATTGCGGGGCAACCGGCGGGCCGTCGTGGGGGGCCTGATCCTGACCGGCTACTTGCTGATGGCGCTGATCGGGCCTGAGATCATTCCCCTGGATCCCACGATGCGATATGCCGAGCGCTTCCGCCCACCCTCCCTGGCCCACCCGCTGGGGACCGATTACGCCGGCCGGGACGTCCTGGCCCAGATCGTCCACGGCTCCCGGGATGTGCTGGCGATCGCCGCCCTCACCGCCCTTTTCACCACGACCCTGGCCGTGGGGATCGGCGCCCTCGCCGGCTATTCCGGAGGGATGGTGGATGCTCTCCTCATGTTGCTGACCAACATCCAGCTCACGGTGCCCGCAGTGCCGGTTTATCTCCTGATCGGCTCCGTGTTCCAGGTCCGGGATCCGCTGGGGTTCGCCGCGCTGATCAGCCTGTGGATGTGGGGGCCGCTGGCCCGCGCGGTCCGCTCCCAGATCCTCTCTCTGAAAGAGCGGGAGTTCATCGAAGCCGCCCGCGTCCTGGGGCTGGGAACCGCCCACATCCTGCTGTGGGAGCTGTTCCCCAATCTGACTCCCTTCGTGGTGATTCACTTCATTCGGATCATGCGAGATGCCATCACGGCCAGCGTTGGGCTGATCTTCCTGGGATTGGCCCCCTTCTCCCCGACCAACTGGGGCACCATGCTCAACCTGGCCGTGTTTCAGACGGGCGCGATCTATATCCCGAACGCCCTGCACTATGTGATCGCGCCGATGGCGGTCATCGTCCTCTTCCAGCTGGGCGCCATCTTCTTCGCCCACGGGCTGGATGAGATCCTGAACCCTCGTCTCCGAGCACCCGCATGAAGCCTTTGTTGCAGGTTCGCGATCTTCGTGTAACCTTCGACCTGGGGCGGCACGGGCGCTTGAACGCGGTGGATGGAGTGTCGTTTGACCTGGCCCGAGGGGAATTCACCGCCCTGGTTGGGGAGAGCGGAAGCGGCAAAAGCACCACCGCCCTAGCCCTGATCCGCCTGGTTCCCTTGCCCGGCTTCATCTCCGGCGGCCGCCTGCTTTGGTGGGAGGAAGGCCAGCGGGAACCGTTGGATCTCCTGCGGCTAAGCGATGCGCAAATGCGGGAGCGTCGCTGGCGGGACATCGCTATGGTCTTCCAGGGAGCCCAGAACGCCCTCAACCCCGTCATGCGCATCGCGGAGCAGATGATCGAGACCGTGCGATCCCACCATCCGATGCCCCGCGGGGAGATCCTGGAGCGCGCGGCTCAGTGCCTGCGCATGGTCCGCCTGGAGCCTTCCCGAGTCCTTCGGGCTTACCCCCACGAGCTCAGCGGGGGGATGCGCCAGCGGGTGCTCATCGCCATGAGCCTGCTCATGAGCCCTCGTCTTCTCATCCTGGACGAGCCCACCACGGCTCTGGATGTGATCACTCAGGCCCATATCCTGGAGATCCTACGGGAGATCCAGGAGCAGCTGGGGCTGACGATGCTCCTCCTGACTCACGATCTGGCCGTGGTGGCGAAGACGGCCCGCCGGGTTCTGATTATGTATGCCGGTCAGATCGTGGAAGACGCTCCCACCGAGGCCCTTTTCGCGGCGCCCTATCATCCCTATACCCGGGGCCTTCTTCAGGCGGTGCCGACCCTCCGGGGAGATCTGACCGGAAAGCGACCGATCCCCGGCGGACCTCCGGATCTGCGACATCCGCCTCCGGGATGCCGTTTCCATCCTCGCTGCCCCTATGCCGATGAAACATGCCGCCGGGTGGAACCGACGCTCGAGGACGCCGGCGGCCGCCGGGTGGCATGTCATTACTGGCAACGGGTCGCCCGTACAGTCCTGGTCCAGGAACCGCACGAATAGAGCGGCGCTTCGACTCTGTCAAGAGAGCCATGTATGATGCAACAAACACTGATCGCTTTGGAAGAGGTCTCGTTGATCTTCCGCCGGGGATGGCTCTCCCGAGAACGGGTGGAGGCAGTCTCCCGGGTATCGCTGACGATCCCGGAGGGAGGGATCTTGGCGCTGGTCGGGGAGACCGGGAGCGGGAAGACCACCTTAGGCAAACTGGTGGCGGGCCTTTATCGGCCGACCCAAGGACGCGTCCTTTTCCGGGGGCAGAATCTATGGACCATGGACCGCCGGTCCTTCCTTGAATACCGACGGGCCGTCCAGCTGGTGCATCAGGACGCCTTCGCCGCCCTGAATCCGGTCCGCACCATCTATCAATCGCTGAAGGCCCCTCTCCTTCGCCATCGGATGGTCCGAAATGGACGGGAGGCCCGGGAACGGGCGGCCGAGCTTTTGGAACGAGTCGGGCTGACACCGCCAGAGCTGTTCCTGGATAAATATCCACATCAGCTAAGCGGGGGTCAGCGCCAGCGCGTGCTCCTGGCCCGGGCGCTTACGGTGCAGCCACGCCTGATCGTGGCGGACGAGCCGGTCTCGATGATCGATGTCTCCCTGCGGCTCTCCATCTTGCAACTGCTGCGCGAGCTGAACCGACGCCTGGGCATCGCCATCCTCTACATCACCCACGACCTGGCGACCGCCCGATACCTGGCGGAGGAAGGACAGCTGGCTGTGATGTATCTGGGGCAGATCGTGGAGCAGGGCGCCTTCCGCAAGGTGTTGGAAAACCCCTGCCATCCTTATCTCCAGGCGCTTCTCTCCGCAATTCCCATTCCAGACCCTCGGGTCGCGCGAGCGATCCGTCCGATGACGCTTCAGGAGATCGATCCGCCGGATCCGCGCCGGCCACCACCGGGATGTCGCTTCCATCCGCGCTGCCCTTACGCCCAACGGATCTGCCGAGAGATCCCACCTGCCCTGGAAGGCCCAGCCGATCACCAGGTGGCTTGCCATTTCGCTCGGGAGATTCCCTCATGGCGCCTGTCCTCAGCCGTCTCGCCTTCACCATGGGCCTGACGCTGTTCCTGCTCGCGCTAATGGCGCTTCCCTTCTTGTCGCCCGGATCCCCCGCCTTCGTGGTGGATGTCCTGGCCCTGCTGATCAGCGGGGGCTTCCTGGCGCTTCTGGTCTGGTCCATCCGGCGGGAGGTCGCCCGCCATATCCCATCCCAACACAACCAGGAGGAGCACCACGATGCTTCGTCTCACCCGTCATCCTGAGCCCATTTTGCGGCCCATACCCCACCATCCGTGGGAATCCCGCTACGTCTTTAACGCGGGGGTCGTCTATCACAACGGTCTGGTTCACATGCTTTACCGGGCCATCGGCGAGGATGAGATCTCCCGCCTGGGCTACGCGGTCAGCCCCGACGGCCTGAACTTCTACCGGCTGGATCAGCCGGTCCTGAGTCCGGCTACCCCCTGGGAAGCTTGGGGCGTGGAGGATCCTCGCATCACACCGCTGGAGGGCAAATTTTACGTTCTCTACACCGCCTATTCCGGATTGGGGGTCCGGGTTTCCATGGCATCTACTACAAACTTCATCACCTGGACGCGCCATGGCATCCTTCTCCCGGACGAAGACAACAAGGACGCGGCCCTTTTCCCTGAGAAAATCAAAGGGCGGTATGCGATGCTCCATCGGCGACCACCGGATATCTGGCTCGCCTACTCCGAAGACCTGATCCACTGGACGGACCATCAGGTGATCATGCGGCCTCGTCCGGGGACCTGGGAGTCCTGGAAGATCGGGGCCGGCGCGCAACCGATCCGGACGGAGTGGGGCTGGCTGCTCTTCTATCATGGAGTGGATGATCACCGGGTGTATCGGCTGGGGATCGCCCTCCTGGACCTGGAGGACCCCGCCCGGGTGATCCGACGCCAGGAGGAGCCGATCCTTTCCCCGGAGGCCCCATGGGAACGTGAGGGACAGGTTCCCAACGTGGTTTTCACCTGTGGAGCCGTGGAAATCGATGGGACGTATTATGTTTATTATGGTGGGGCCGATACAGTGATAGGGGTGGCAACGGTTCAAAAAGAAGATGTGGAGCGATTCTGTCGGGGAGGTTAATCCGTTAGGAGGGAAACGCCGATGACCCCATGGGATTCACGCTTTCTGGTCGGGGTGAATTACTGGCCGCGCACCAAAGCGATGTTCTGGTGGAAGCAATTCGACCCCGAAGAGGTCCAGGCCGATATGGCGGAGATCGCCTCGTGGAACCTGGATGGGGTTCGCATCTTCCTTCTGTGGGAAGACTTTATGCCCGAACCCCGCGCTGTGGACCCGCGGATGCTGGAACGGCTCCGTCAGGTCCTGGATCTGGCTCATGCGCACGGGCTACGGGTGATCGCCACCCTTTTCACCGGACACATGAGCGGCGTCAACTGGCTACCGCCATGGCTGCTGGATGGGGAACGGGAAAGCGATCCCCGTTTCCGTCTGATCGCGGGCGGGCGCGTCGTGAAAGGGCGCCTTCGGGATCTCTACGAAGATCCCCTGGCTCTGGAAGCTCAGGTTCGGATGCTGGAGGCGGCAGCGCAAACGCTGCGCGATCACCCCGCTCTGCTCGCCTGGGATTTAGGCAACGAGCCGGATCTCGTGTTGCGGCCTCGCACGCCGGAGGCAGCCGCCCACTGGCTATCCACCCTGAGCCAGGCCCTCCGGGAGATCGACCCTGCTCATCCGATCACCATCGGTTTCCATAGCCCTGTGCTGGAGGAGGATCTGGGGTTCCGGATCCCCGCCCTCGCACCTATGCTGGACTTCCTTTGCATGCACGCTTACTCCGTCTACGCTCCCTGGGCACGGCACCCGCTCGATGAGCAGATCCTTCCTTTCCTGACCCGCCTCACCGCCAGCCTGAGCGGGAAGCCCGTGCTCTTCGAGGAGTTCGGACTGCCCACCGCCCCGCCGGGCCAGCCCACCCAGCGGATCCACATCCAGTTGGAGGATCGCTCGTTCGAAACCACCCTGATCTCTGAAGAGGAAACAGCCGCCTTCTACGAGCGAGCCCTGGAGAGCCTCTATCGGGCGGGGGCAATAGGGGCATTCCTCTGGTGCTTCAGCGATTACCATCCAGATCTGTGGGATCGACCGCCGTGCGACCGGCTGGTGCATGAACGCCACTTCGGATTGCTGCGACCGGATGGAAGCCGAAAACCGGCCGTGGAAGTGGTCGCTCGCTTCGCGGCTCAGAAACGCCCTGTCCTCCCCCCTCCCGCTCCGTTGCCGGTGCCGGAGGATTACGAGGCCCACCCCGGGGAGGCCCTGCGCGCGCTCTATGCGCTGTTCCTTGGCGCTGACTGAAGTCGGCGCTTTCAGGCCTCCAGCCCATTGTTTTTGTGGGGGGGGGGGGGGGGCGGGGCGCCGCCGAACAGAGAAGAGCAGAAGGGGGGGGGGGGGGGGGGGACAAGAAGCCCCACCCCCCCCCCCCCGCA
>NZ_JANWXB010000221.1 GCF_025055495.1 Thermoflexus sp.
TGATCAATTACTTCCGTCGGCTGTAGCGCTTTCGAGAGCAGCGGAGCTGCCGAAAGCGGCCTGGCCCGCCTGCAAGAGTTCAGCCAATCCCAGATCCCTTCGTCCAGCTGGCCGATATCCGGTTTCTACCCATCCGGTGGACGATAGGGCTTTCGGTCCGGGGTTTCCGCCGGCGAGAAAACTGATCCCTTCTCGCTCCTTCCCTCGTGGCCCTCCGGGCTGTGGGAAGGAAGATGTCTGTCCGTTCGTCCATGGCATTTCAGGATGGGGGTGAGGCGGACTTCGACGGCCCTGCCTGCATCCGGGGTCTCGAATCTCCCTCCCCACGGCTTGGAGGACCGTTCGGAAAGGGCCTCATCGGCTTTCCAGGGCAGGCTAGCACCATAAGCTCTCATACGATCTCCGCCCGATAGAATGCGGGTGCGAAGACTGAAGGTCCACCTCCCTGTTCCGATAGATCTCTGAGGAGGATAGCTAACCCATGCAGGCCGTGAAGATCGTAGTGACCGGGCCCTTTGCCTCGGGGAAGACTCAATTCATCCGCACGATCAGCGAGATCGAGGTGGTCTCTACCGAACGAAGGATCTCCACGGCGGCGGAGCGGGCCATTAAGGATCAGACCACGGTGGCGATGGACTTCGGGCGGATCACCATCGATAAGGATCTGGTGCTGTATTTGTTCGGGACGCCCGGTCAGCGGCGGTTCGATTTTATGTGGGAGATCCTGGCGGAGGGAATGTTGGGATTCATTGTGATGGTCGACAGCACGAGACCCGAGACGTTCCGTGAGGCCCGTAACATCCTCGACGCCTTCCGTCGCTACGCGCAAACCCCCTTTGTGGTCGCCGCCAACAAACAGGACCTCGAAGATGCCTGGGACCCGGAGGATCTTCGCATCGCGTTGCGCCTGGATGGTCAGATCAAGGTGTTGCCATGCGTGGCCACCCGACGCGACAGTGTGAAAACCGTGGTCCTGGAGCTGCTCTACTCCATCCTCGAGGAGCTTTCAGCTTCCCAGCGATGACCCGAAAGGAGGGGCGGCGTTTGCCCATCAGGAATGTCGTTTAACCAGTCTGCCGGGATTGGGCGACCTGCATGTTCGGGCTTTCGAGATGAGCTCGATCGTCACGGAACAGGGGATTGTCCATTACGAGGCGATCGGTCGGGGGCAGCCCGTGATCTTCCTCCACGGGTGGCTGGGATCTTGGGCTTACTGGATCGACACCATGAACGCCCTGGCTTCCCATTGCCGCTCGTATGCGCTGGATTTCTGGGGGTTCGGCGAGTCCGATCGCAAGCGGGCCAGCTTCACCGTCCCCGATTTCATCGCCCTCGTGGTCCAGTTCATGGATCGCCTGGGGATCGCCTCGGCGGCGCTGGTGGGCCATTCCATGGGGGGAACAGTGGCCCTCGGGGTGGCCCTGGGGCATCCGGACCGGGTGACCCGGGTGGCCGTGGTGGGTTCTCCGATTGTGGGGACCTCGTTGAATTTCTTTCTTAAGATGGCGGGTCGGCCCTTCTGGGCTTTCCTGGCATATGCATTCCCAGCCGTGGTGAAAGCGGGGACCTATCTGGTCTCACCCACCATCACCCGGAACTGGCGGACATGGTATCGAATGTGGGAACGGGACCTCTCCCGCACCACGCTTCGCTCTTTTTTCCAGAGCATCGGCAGCCTCCATCGCACGGATCTCCGCCCGCTGCTTCCTCAGCTGCGCCCTTCGGCCCTGGGGATCTATGGAGCTCGCGACAACATTGTGAACCCGAGCCAGGCGTTTCTCCTGGCGCAGCAGGCTCCCCGGGCACGGATTGTCTGGATGCCGGAGGCGGGCCATTTTCCAATGCTGGATGAGCCGGAACGCTTCTGGCAAGTCCTGGCGGAGTTTCTGCTGTCGAGCGATTCGGAATAGTGTTGCTCTGTCCAATTTTATAGGAGTTACATAGTTCCTCACCTGCTGGGGCTTTGGGGGCGGAGCCGGGCGCCGAAGGCCCCCGCCCTACATCCCAAACCCCCAAATAGGGGAAGACCGGGATGAGTGGCAAGTTGCGGAAGGTCATTATTCGGGATCGCCGCCTGATCCCACCCTTCAATGAGCCAGCGCGGGACCTCATGGTTCTGAACAAGCCGCTCTGGCTGCAGCAGCGGGATCTTCTGGCTCCCTATTGCGGCGAGGAGATAGAGGTCGATTCCCTGGATGAAGTCCCGGACGATCGCGTGCCAACCCTCGTATATCGGGATAACCTGTTTTTCGATGAGCCGTTCATTCGGACGTTTCTGGAGCGGGCGCGACGGCTGGGGAAGGCCTGCCGCGTGGCCTTCGCCCTGAACGACCCAGCGATCGTCCATCACGCCTTGCCCCTCCAGCGCGGGATCCGGAGAGAAGGGGATGTCTACGTTGCGGATTTGTGGTATTTCCCCTACGGAAAAGAGCCTTATGCACGCCCTTTGGTCATCGAGACCCTGGCCCGGGAGATCGGCTACTATCGGGTGCCCCGCTACATGGCCCCCAACCAGGGGGATCTCACCTTCTGGGTGCCCCTGCGGGCTTTCCTCTCGATCGAGCACTGGGTTCACATCTTCATGGCCAATTCCCCCTTCGGGATCTTCGCTGAGGGCGCGCGGATGGAGGCGCAGCTTCATCGCTTGGATGTTAAGCTCCGCATCCTGTGGCGGGCGATGCTGGAGCGACGCCAGGTCCTCTCGTCCTCGGCGCTGGTCCGCATCGGGCGGAATGTCCAGATCGATCCCACGGCGATCTTGCAGGGGCCAGCGGTCATCGGCGACAACGTCACCATCGGCGCAGGAGCGGTCATCGCCAACAGCATCATCGGCAACAACGTCAACATCGGCCAGGGGGTCCAGGTGTTGCTGAGCGTGGTCGGCGATGGCTGTTTCCTCCCCTTCCGGGCAGCCCTCTTTATGACCACGATGATGGAACACTCGATGGTGGCCCAGAACACATGCTTGCAGCTATGTGTCGTGGGCCGCGACACGTTCATCGGCGCGGGGACCACCTTCACGGATTTCAATCTGCTTCCCAAGCCCATCCGCTCCCATTTCCGGGATGAGCTGGTGGAGGCCGGGATGCCGGTCCTGGGCGGCTGCGTGGGGCATCACTGCCGCCTGGGGTCCGGCTTGGTGATCTACCCCGCCCGTATGATCGAATCCGACGTGGTCCTCTTCGCTACCTCTGATCGCCACGTGATCACAAAGAATGTGTATTACGAAGACAGCGATCATCTGCGGATCCCGGGCGGGGCGGCGCTTCATCCGCGGCTGTATCCACGGGAGAAAGCGGAGGTCTCCTCCAGGATGACCTTGTGAGCGTTCGATCTTTCGAGGAGGGTGGCCGCCTTCGGCAGACCGTCCCCTCTGAAACTGGACTTTGGAAGAATTCATGCCTTCTTTCTCCACGGAGGTTCGAGGGCTGGAGGGGCTGGCCCCCAACAGGTAGAAGGCGCAGGAGGCCTGGTGCGAGGCCCATTTGTCCAAAGCCCAACGGAAAACATGGTGGTTGAGAGATGGACAATTTTGCTTTCATCCTTCACCCCATCGACCCGAAGCGGGACGTCCAGCGTAAATTCCCCCTTCTGGGACGCCTGTTGCCGACGGCCGCGATCCACTTTTTCTCCGCCTATTTTCCTCCGGTCTATCTCTCCCATGTGACGGGGGTTCGCTCACGGGCGACCGGCAAGGAGATCGAAGGATGGCTGGTAGCCTGCCCGCTGACCCCGCAGCGGATGCTGGCGCTGCCCCCTGAGCGGGTGTATCGCAAGATCATCGAGACCGGACGGCTGGCGGAGCGGCTGGGGGCTCGGATCCTGGGGCTGGGGGCCTTCACGTCGGTGGTGGGCGATGCGGGGGTCACGATCGCCAAACACCTGAGCGTCCCGGTGACCACCGGGGACAGCTACACGGTGGCGGTTGCCGTGCAGGCGCTGCGCGAAGCCGCCCGGCGGATCGGGATCGTGCTGGCAGAGGCCACCGGGGCGGTGGTGGGGGCGACCGGCGCCATCGGGCGGATCGCCGCCCGGCTGCTGGCCCGGGAGGTCCCGCGGATGATCCTGGTGGGCCGCCGCCCGGAGCGCCTGCTTCGAGTTCGGGAGGAAGTGGAGGCGGAAGGCGCTGAGGTTCAGATCGTCACGGATGTGGCGGCCATCCGGGAGGCGGATCTCATTCTCGCCGTGAGCAGCGCGCTGGAGAGCATTATCCAGCCCGATCACCTGAAACCCGGAGCAGTGGTCTACGATGTTGCCCTCCCTCGAGATGTCTCCCAGACGGTGGCCGCGCGGCGGGACGACGTGCTGGTGATCGATGGGGGGATGGTGGAGGTGCCTGGCGAGGTGGACTTCGGGTTCGACTTCGGGCTCCCGCCCCGGATGGCCTATGCGTGCATGGCGGAAACGATGATCCTAGCTCTGGAAGGCCGCTACGAATCCTACACGCTGGGGCGGAAGCTCCGGCTGGAGAAGGTGGAGGAGATCGCCCGGCTGGCGGAGAAGCACGGGTTTCGCCTCGGGGGCTTCCAGTCCTTCGGCCGGCCGGTGACCGAGGAGCAGATCGAGCGCATCCGCCGGAACGCCCGCCGGTGAAGGGCTCCGGCGCGGGCGGGATGTTATGGAGCTGCGGACCTGGCCCCGCCGTTCTTCTGCCTGCGGAAGACCAAGCGAGCGGCCCGCCTCGCTATTCGCGACCTTCGGTTCGCAACGGTGTCATCCGCCTGTGTCATCGGAGCGTGCGCCCGACGCAGGGCGAGCGTCCAGGAAGATCCCCCGATTTGGGCTACGCTTGAAACAGAGTTTCCCGCATCCCAGTCCTAAAAGTCTCTTCTCACCAATTGTGTGGGGATTTTTCGTGGAGCGTGGGCCGCCGCAGGCAGAGCGGTCCTCATGGAAATCTCGCAGGAAAAATCCGCAGTCGATATCGGTGGAGATGAGAACACGATTCTCCTCCGCGGCGCTTGAGGATCTCCGATTATCTCCTTTTTGTAATTTTGGGGCATATAAAATTCTCGCATCTTACTTTTTACTTTTCACAGCTTACAGTTGCAACATCCCCAGTAAGCGCTTCAATGCCCCCGCATAGCGCTCAGCACCGCCTGCTGCTTCACCCTGCTGCACTAGAGCGGTCCGGAATAGATCTCCATTTAATTATACATAATTATACAATCGTCTGCGCAAGCTAACGAAGGAAACGGTCAAGTCATGGAAAGCTTCATGAAGTCGACTGGAACGAGTGTTGCGAGACCCATGCGGCGAGGCTGTACGCTCACCATCCCAGCCCGGCTGATCCCGACGTCCTCACGGCGAGATCAAGGAAAAGGATTGCACTGTAGCCGACGGCGCCGGCGACAGCCCAGCGGAGGATCCGCCATACGGTCGCGATGCTTTCTCGCAACGTGTAAACGGTGCGCAGCCGAAGCCAGGCAGCATGATCCTGGAAGTTCGAGGAGGGCTCTCCGATCCCTCACGCCCCGTAGGTCTCCTCCCATTCGGCGGCTGCCTTCCATATCAGCGCGTTGAACCGTTCGTAGCCGATGCGTTTCCATCCACCCGGGTCCTCCGAACAGATTGTCTTGCACAATCCATAAGGAAGAGCGGCCTCAAGGCTTGCCGGGCCACCGCCCGCCGTGTTCGCAGCCCGCAGGCCCTTCCGTTCGGGGATTCGTGCTTGCATTCGTGGACGGCTCCCTCCCAAACAGGTTCCTGCGATCGGAGCGATCCCCGTGGTGGGTTCGGGACTTGCTTCTTTATCCATGCCGCTTCCCAGCATAGGGAAGGGACGCAACTCCCCCAACCCCTGGGCTTGCAACAAGGCACGGCCAAACCGACCGGCGCGGATGGGATTGCCTTCGGAGGGCGGGCGGCCCTCCGCGGGCCTCTCGAGGGAAGAAAGTCAGGGCCGGACGCCGACTACAAGGGCCACAGCTCCGAACAGGAATGTTCGGGTCTCTTGCAGGATGAGGCCAGCCCGGATCATCGCCTGAGCCAGCTCCTCCAGGGTGAAGAAATCTTCCACCGATTGAGGGAGATAGGTGTAGGCCGCGCGATCGCCCGCCACGATCGCTCCAATCCATGGAACCACGCGATGAAAATAAAAGCGATAAAATGGAGTCCACCATCGCGGAGACAGACGGATGGCCTCCAGGCATGCCACCCGGCCGCCTGGGCGCGTCACGCGGGCCTGTTCCCGGAAGGCCAGGTCCAGATCCGCGACGTTGCGCATCACGAAGCCGGAGACCACGGCGTCGAATTGCTCATCCGGAAAGGGGAGACGCAGCGCGTCCCCGCCCACCCATCGGATGCGATCGCGGCCAGGCTTCTCGCGCCCGCAAAGCATCATCGGGAGGGTGAAGTCGCAGCCCACCACGAGGGCAGCGGGACGCTGGCGCAGCGCTTCCGCCGCCAGATCGCCGGTCCCGGACCCCACATCCAGCACCCGGGCGTCCAGCGGAAGGGCGCATGCCTGGATCGTCTGCCGGCGCCAGCGGAGATCCATCCCGCCGGTCATCAGGCGATTCATCAGATCATACCGGTGGGCGATGCGGGCGAACATCGCCCGAATTTGTTCAGGCCTTCGAGGGTTGGGGATCATAGGATAAGGACCTTGCGATGTAGCTCCGATATGAATTATGCAACGGGTCTGAAAAGATTTCGGGGTTGGGTAGGCTTCCTAACCCGAAAGCCTCCAGGTGCTGACTCAGGAAGGAGAAGCGATCGCGCATGGCCGCTCAGGATTTCAGGAATATCTACCCCCCTTTCGACGAGGCGATCCGAACGTTCTGGGAGCTCCGTCCCGGAGAAGGGCCGCTGCGCCCGGGAGGCGAGCCGTTCTTCTTCCCCGGAGGGCCGGTGGGTGTGTTGCTGATCCACGGGTTCACGGGCGCCCCTCAGGAGATGCGTCCCTTAGGGGTCTTCCTGGCCGATCATGGGATGACCGTGCTGGGGGTTCGATTGCCCGGCCATGGGACACGACCGGAGGATCTGCGACAGGTCACTTGGCGGGACTGGGCGGAGACCGTGGCCAGGGGTGCGGAGGCCTTGCGAGACCGATGCGAGCACGTATTCCTGTGCGGCCTCTCTATGGGTGGGATCCTCGCCCTCTATGAGGCGGCCCGACAACCGCCGGACGGACTGATCGTCATGGCCTCTCCTTATCGGATCCGGGACATCCGTCTTCGGTTTCTTTGGTTGCTGAAACGGCTGATCCCGAATGTGGGGAAACCATCCTCGGATCTCCGCGATCCGGAGGCGCAGGCGGAACGGGTCTCCTACTCATGGTATCCGCTCGCGGTGGTGGAGGAGCTGCTTCAGGTCCTTCGAGCGACGACCGCTCGTCTTCCCCAGGTGCGCTGTCCGGCCTTGCTGATCTACTCCCAGTCCGATCGCACGGTCCTTCCGGACCAGGGATGGGCGATCTATCACCGGTTGGGGAGCACAGATAAGACGATCCACTGGCTGGTCCGCAGCGGCCACGTTATCCCGGAGGACATCGAGCGGGAGGAGGCCTTTGAGCAGATCGAACGCTTCATCCGGCGCGTGGAGGCGCAGGGGAAGCGTGCGGGAGCGGAGCGCTGAGGTGGAGCGCATGCGCACGTTGACTGTTGGTCTGATCGCCGACACCCATGTCCCGCAGCGGCTGGAACGTCTCCCGCCGCAGTTGGCTGAGGTGTTTCGCGGCGTGGCCCTGATCCTGCACGCGGGGGATCTGAATCGCTGGCCGGTGCTGGATGAGCTGGCCCGCCTGGCCCCCGTCGTGGCGGTCCGGGGGAACGCCGATCTGGGCCTTCGGCTGCCATGGCGGGAGATTGTGGAGATCAACGGGGTTCGGATCGGGCTGGTGCATGGCCATGGGGGCTGGCCAGTTTATTTAAGGAACAAAATTCGGGAAGCAACCATCGGCTTCGAACCGTTGCGTTATCTGCGATATGCGCGTTTCGCTTTTCCGGATGGAGTGCATGTGATCGTCTCTGGGCACACCCATCGGCCGCACCTGGTCCGCGTGAATGGGGTCTGGCTGGTGAACCCGGGCCCCGTGGCCCCGGATTATTACGTCCAGCGAGGGCCGACAGCGGGTCTTCTCCATGTGAGGCCCGGAGAGCTGCGATATGAGTGGGTTGATCTCGCCACCGGATGGGCTCGAGACTGGATGCTTCCATGCGACGCGTCGCATGCCTGGGATTCAGGGTAGCCGGCTAAGCGGCGCGCTGGGGGGCGCGGGCGCTCCTCCGGCTACCCAAGTTTTCTTGCTCTCCTGCAGAGAGGCCAGGCGTCCGACGGATCGCGCCGCGAGCCCTGGGGGCCTTATTGACGAGGCCGGCCGATCTCGTAGTTCACGTTGCGAGCTTCAAAGAAGTTGACCTGCTCCGGCAGGTCGATCTCAATTGCCAGCCAACGTAAAGGATTCGGGCTGTGGAACTGTGCGCCGATCCCCAGCTCCTCCATCCGCCGGTCCGCCACGTAGCGCACATAGCCGTTGAGTAGCTCCGCATGCATTCCCAGGATCGGCTGTGGCAGAAGGGATCGATTGTAGTTCTCCTCCAGGGAGACCGCTTCCAGGATCATCTCCCGCAGTTCCTCCATCATGTCTTCCGTCCGCACCTCGGGGTGCTCCTGGAGAAAGGCCTGGATCAGGTGGATGCCGAAGGACAAATGCAGGCTTTCATCCTTCAGCACCCAATCGATGATCGTGTTCAGGCCTCGCAGCAGGTTTCGCCGCCGGAAGGAGAGAGCGAAGGCAAACCCGGAATAGAAGAAGATCCCCTCCAGGACCACGAAGAAGCCCACTAGGTTGCGGAGGAATCGTCGACGTCCTGTCGGGGTGCTCAGGTCCAGCCCTGGCTGCAGGATTTCGGCAGTAAGCTGACGTTGGAAGGCCGCTTTGGCTGCGACAGCGGGATGATCTTCCAGCATCCCGAACACCCGCTCCCGATCCACAGGAAGAGTCTTGATCACGTATTCAAAGGCCATGGTGTGGTTCGCCTCTTCCCAGGCCTGTCGGACCAAATACAGCCGGATCTCAGGAGCGGTTAGATAAGGGTAAAGAGCCATCAGCAGATTGCTGGTGACCATGGATTCCATCGGGTTGAAAAACCCGAGGAGGATCTCGACCGCATGTCGCTCTTCTGGGCTGAGCCGTTCGTGCCAATCCTGGACGTCATCTTGGAGCGGCGCTTCCTCGGGAAACCAGGTGTTGCGCTTGGCCTGCTGCACATGAGCGTAGGCCCATGGGTAGCGCAGCGGGAACAGACGCATCGGCTCCAGCGGATTGCTGCTGAACAGCCCTTGGGCAGAACGCATCGCGCAGCCTCCTCTCTGTGGGGTAGTGAAGATGTCGTTGGGCCGGATGCCTGGACACCGGCCGCTGGGGTCGGCGGGCTACTGACAGGCCTCGCAGGCTTCATTCAGCGCACAGGCGGCGCCTTCCTGCAGCTCGGCCTCCACTGCTTCCACCCAGCGGGGGCGCTGGGCGCTCTTGTTCACGGCCACGGTCGCCGGTTCGGCCCGCATGCGGGGCATCGTGTAGCAATAGTAAGTGGCCTTCAACCCCATCTCCCAGGCCCGGAGATAAACCCCCTCGAGCTCGGCGGGCGAGTGAGCGGCGAAATACAGGTTGCGGCTGATCCCCATATCCACCCATTTTTGAGCCCGGGCCGTGATCTCCAGCAGAGCCTCCGGCCGGATCTGGAAAGCGGTAGGAAAGCGCCGGCGCACCGGCTCGGGGATCTCGGCGATGCCCATCACGTCCCCTTGGGATTCCACCAGTCGCTCCCGGACCCGTTCCCACAACCCGAGTTCCCGAAGGATCTCCACCAGCACGGGGTGGAACTCTACAAACCTTCCGGAAAGCGTAGACCGGACGAACAGGTTGCTGAAGTAGGGGTCCATGCTGGGGCTGGTGCCGGCGATCAGGGCGATCGTCGCCGTGGGGGCGATGGCCATCACCGTTCCGTTGCGGATCCCTCGACGCACCTCCTCGCGCAGGCCTTCCCAGTCCAGGTCACCGCGGCAGGAGCGGTCGACGGGCACCGGGCGGCCGCGTGCCCGTTCCACGTCGGCGAGGGTGTCCAGCGGGAGGCGGCCGTTGGACCACTCGCTTCCGTCGAAGCGGGGGAAGGGGCCGCGCTCCCGGGCCAGGGCGACGCTGGCGCGGATGGCGTGATAGGAGAGGAACTCCAGGATGCGGTCGGCGTGCTCCGCCGCCTCCGGGTCATTGAAGGAGAGGCCCCAGCGGGCCATCAGCTCGGCAAATCCCATCAGCCCCAGTCCTGCCGGCCGATTCAAGAGGTTGCTGCGTCGGGCCCGCTCATCCGGATACAGATTCAGGTCGATCGCGTTGTCCAGCCCCCGGAGGGCGATTTCCACCGTGCGGGCCAGCTCCGCCTCGTCCAGCCGGCCGTCCGGCCGCAGGTGGCGGACGAGGTTGACGCTGGCCAGGTTGCACACGGCGATCTCGTCGCGGTTAGTGGGAAGGGCGACCTCGGTGCACAGGTTGAGGGAGTGGATCACGCCGGCGTGGCGCAGCATGCTGCGCAGGTTGGCGCTGTCCTTAAAGGTGATCCACGGGTGGCCGGTTTCCATCAGGGCGGCCAGGATCTTGCGGTAGAGCTCCCGCGCCCGCACCTTGCGCCAGGCTCGGCGGGGGAGCTGTCCTCGTTCCGCCTGCTCAATGTAATCCTCATAGCACCTTCGGAAGTCCTCTCCATAGCGGTCAACCAAGTCGCCGGCGACGAGCGGGTCGAAGAGATACCAATCGCCGTCAGCCAGCACCCGCTCCATGAAGACGTCAGGGATCCAGAGGGCGGTGTCGAGGGAGGGGGTGCGCTGGTAGGGATCGCCGGCGTTGCGGCGCAGATCTAAGAAGGCCTCGACTTCCAAGTGCCACGGCTCCAGATAGGCGGCCATCGTCCCCCGCCGCCGGCCGCCCTGATTGATGGAGTGGATCAGGGCGTCGTAAAAGTGCAGGAAGGGGATGAGGCCGCCGCTGCGGCCGTTGATGCCGCGCACCGGGGCGCCGACGGCCCGGATGCGAGTGACCGAGGCCCCGATCCCCCCGGCGTATTTGGCCAGCATCCCGAAAGCGGACGCGGCGTCCAGAATATGGTCCAGGCTGTCGTGGACTTCGTAGACGTAGCACGAGGCCAGCTGGTGGTGGGGCGTTCCGCTGTTGAAGAGGGTGGGGGTGCTAGGCAGGTAGCGCAGAGTGCTGATCCGCTCATAGAAGCGCAACGCCCACGCCTCCCGGTCAGCTTCGGCCAGTGCCAGCCCCATGGCCACTCGCATCCACATTGCTTGGGGCGGCTCCAGCACCTGTCGGCTCTCCGGATCGCGCACCAGGTAGCGGTCGTAGAGGGTGGCTAGGCCGATGTAGGGCAGGAGGGCGTCTCGCTGTGGGTCAATCGCTCGGGCCAGCCGCTCCAGGTCAAAACGGAGCAGGTCGGGGTGGAGCGCGCCCTTTTCTACGCCCGTCCGAATGTATTGAGGAAACCAGGAAATGTAGTCTGGATCCTCCGATCCTGTGGTCTCCAGAAGGATGCGCTGTCGCAACAGAGCCGCGGCGGCCCGTTCCCACGAAGGATCTTCCCAGATGTGAGCGGTGGCGATCAGGAGCAGCCCTTCTATGGCCTGGAAAGGCTCCAGGCGGTCGAGCATGCTCTCCTGAGCTTCAGCGAGGAGTTGGACCTGCAAGGGCTCTGGAAGTTCGGTCATCCGAAGCCAGCGACGCAGGAGCGCCTCGCCGTGGGAAACTCCTTGTGCGATCATCGCAGCCTCCCAGTGGAGGATGGGAAAATGTATCGTTCTTCCCCCCCGCGACAGATCTGCTGGAAGGGGAAATGATAGCCCCGCCCCCATCGCTTAGATGGCCGTGAGGACGGAGAGATCGCGCGAAGGTGGACTCCCACGGGAAACGGCCGGGGAAGGTTCTGCCTTTTGGATGAGGAAGGCAGCCTCGATCGCCCTCCCGCGAGGCGATCAGCAGGTTGGGGAGGATGGGCCGGTCTTCGGGCTTCCAGATCGTCCTACTCGCCGCGCCTTCCCAGGAGATGTCTCTCCCAGTGGCGGATCATGCAGCCCTTTGGGGCGGGCCGCACTCAGCGGCTTTCGTCCCTGGTTACCGCTGCGGGGCAGCGCCGGTTTCCCACCGGACTTCCCGTCACCCATCCGCCAAGTTGTCCGGCCTTGACATAATTATAAGCCCGAAGCGGGCAAAAGTCGACTTAAGCTTCTTAACAAAGCTCATCGGCGCTATGGGGGACAGGTCGTTCTGGCGCAGGAGGGGAGGCAACGAGCATGTGATCTCGGCGCGATGGATGGAAGCCCTTCGTCCTTGAAGGAGTGCCATCTGGTATTCACCTAACCGACTTCCGACATAGGCGGAGTACGCTTTGTGGGGCGGCGAGGGGATGAGGACGCAGAATGCCGTCAAGGGAGAGGCGCTCCGAGGAAGCACGCAGCTACGTTATGATAGAATTGCGATGGAGAGGAACGTAAGACCCCTGTGGCGGAGGAGGAGCCTCAATGGCCGGACATAGCAAATGGGCGAACATTAAGCACCGCAAGGCGGCTATGGATGCCAAGCGGGGGCAGCTCTTCAGCCGCCTGACCCGAGAGCTGATCGTCGCGGCCCGGGAGGGAGGGCCGGATCCGGAAACGAACTTGCGCCTGCGGCTGGCGATCGAGCGGGCACGGGCGGCCAATATGCCGAAGGAAAACATCGAACGGGCCATCCGGCGCGGGGCCGGTCTGGAGAAGGGGGCGGAACAATTCGAAGAACTGCTCTACGAGGGCTATGGTCCCCACGGGGTGGCGATTATCGTGCGGGTGCTGACGGATAATCGCAACCGGACGGTGGCTGAGCTCCGCCGGATCTTCTCCCGCCATGGCGGCAGCCTGGCGGAATCCGGCGCGGTGATGTGGAACTTCGAGAAGAAAGGCTACATCGCCATCCGACCCGACGGCCAGGATCCGGAGAGGATCTTCGAGCTCGCTATCGAGGCCGGGGCGGAAGATGTGGAGATCAGCGAGGATCT
The DNA here is from genome assembly GCF_025055495.1 of Thermoflexus sp. Taxonomy (GTDB): domain Bacteria; phylum Chloroflexota; class Anaerolineae; order Thermoflexales; family Thermoflexaceae; genus Thermoflexus. The sequence goes on from NZ_JANWXB010000221.1 coordinate 13,032, forward strand.
GGTGGAGATCTACACGGCGCCGGAGGATCTCCAGGCGGTCCGCCAGAGCCTGCTGCAGGCCGGCCTGACCATCGACAACGCGGAGCTGACCATGCGGCCCAGGACGCGGGTGACCCTCGATGACCATGCGACCACGTCGGTGATGTCGCTGGTCGACGCGCTGGAGGAGCTGGACGACGTGCAGCAGGTTTATTCGAACCTGGAGATCTCCGATGAGCTGATCCGAAAATACGAGGCCCAGGCCGCTTGATGCGGGTGTTAGGGATTGATCCGGGGATCGCCATAACCGGTTATGGCCTTGTAGAGGACCGGGCAGGGGATCTCGAGGCCCTGGCCTACGGGGACATCCGGACACCGGCCGAGGAGCCGCTCCCTCTGCGCCTCCGTCGGCTCTACGAGGCCATCCGGGCGCTCCTTCAACATTACCAGCCAGACGTGGCGGCCGTTGAGCGGGTGTTCTTCGGGCGCAACGTCACCACCGCTTTCGCCGTCGGCCAGGCGCGCGGTGTAGCACTGCTGGCGCTGGCCCAGGCGGAGATCCCGGTCTACGAATACACACCGGCCGATGTCAAGCAGGCGCTGGTCGGATACGGGAGCGCCCCCAAAGCGCAGATCCAGGCAATGGTCCGCATGCTTCTGCGCCTGCCCGAGATCCCCCGTCCGGATGACGTGGCGGATGCCCTCGCGGTTGCCATTTGTCATCTCAACCACGCCCGCCTATCGGCGATGCCTTAGAGATGGGGGGACGGGCGGGGCTGCCTGCCCTCAAGATGTTCAATTTCCTCCCATGGCCCTTCGGGCCCCAGGGTAGGGGGCTGGCCCTCGATCGCCTAGAGGGCTCAAAGGGCCCGGGGCACAGTCCGTTTGTCTAAGGATTGCCCGGATCACACCCGAGCAAGATGGATTCAACATGATCGGCCCGGTTCTGATTGTCGAGGATCAACCCGCTGAGGCGCAGGCGCTTTATGAGCTGCTGAGCTGGAGCCGCCGGCCTGCAGTGGTGGCCCCCGATCTCCGAACTGCCCGCCAGCGCCTCCTGGAGCTTCGCCCCACGGTGATCGTCCTGGACCTGAACCTTCCCGATGGAGACGGCTTGGCGTGGTTGAGGGAGCTGCGCGCCCGATCCTTTGGCTGGAGCCTGACCATCCTGGTGGTCTCCGGGCGCGCTGACCCGGATCACATCGCCGAGGCTCTCCTGGCGGGAGCGGATGATTATGTGACCAAGCCGTATGCCCCTCGAGAGCTCCCGGCCCGGATCGCAGTGGCCGAGCGCTTGGCTGCGCTGCGCGCTGGGTTCCGCTGGCTCGCCGCCTTCCGTCCGCCTCTCCCATCCCAGGGGCGCTATCCTTCCGCTGGTATCCTCGTTCTGCGCCCGTCGGATCCCAGAGGTTCGGAACATCTACTCTCGGAGTGGGCCTGCTGGACCCGTTCCCTTCGACAGGAAAATGGCCTCCCCTTTCCCATCCCGGATGGAAGCCTGCTGGGCCTGTTCCCCAGCGTGGCTCGGGCGCTCGGCGCCCTTCGACGCACGAATCATGGGGATCCCCCATGGAGGGCAGTGCTTCACATCGGATCTGTATCCGTGGGGTGGCTGGAAGGCCCCGGGCTGGCCGCAGGGGCAATGTTCGGCGAGGCGGTTGAGGAGGCGATTCGTCTGGCGTATCTGCTCCCGGCGGGCATATGGCTGATCACGGATCCCGCTTACGCGGCGCTTCCTGCACCTCCGCCGGCCCGACCGTGGCCATTGGCCGCCGAGCTCGCAGGGCTTCCCGCGTGGGAGATTCGGATGGAGGAGCTTTAAATCCATGTCCGCAACCGGGCCCAGCCAGTGGTGCGTGTTCGGAGCATGAGCCAGGATCTTTCTTCCCTCTCTCCGCTCTCCACATGGCTGTGGGGAGGGGGAAGAAAAGACTTCTGCGAGGGGCAGAGCCGGGGGCCGAAGGCGCCCGGCTCCGCTCCCAAAGCCACCTGAGGAAGCAAACGGCGTAACTCCCAAATATTTCTCAGGAAGGCGACCCACACCCCCCCGAAACTGTCTCTTTCCACCTCCCTGTGCGGCAAAGCCGCCCGGAGAGGGGTGGGAGAGATGGGGCCATGCCCACGGCCTCATGGACCCGGCGAAAGCGGGCCTCCCGTTAACACTTATAGGGTTCGGGGGGGGAGGGGTCCTTCCGGCCTGCCAGCGAGATCCCGAATAACAAAGAGGAGCGATGCTCGTTCAGGTGCGTGGGATCGTAGAGGCCATTGGGAAGGATTGGATCCGGCTGGATCTGAGCGGATGGGTGATCCAGGCTTATGTCCCCCCCAGCGTGCTGGCCCGGGCTCGTATCGGGGAGCCAATCACGCTGCATACGACGCTGGTGACCCGTATGGAAGGTCACGGGCTGCTCTTCACCCTTTACGGGTTCGCCGATGAGGACGAGCGGGAGCTCTTTGAGCAACTGCTCACTGTGAACGGCGTGGGGCCACGGGCCGCTCTCGCCTTGCTCGGCCTTTCCGCTCCCACCTTGCGGGCGGCGATCGCCCAAGAGCAGGTAGATGTCCTCCGGCGAGTGCCTGGCATCGGCCCCAAAACCGCGCGGGCAATCATCCTTCATCTGAAGGATCGGATCGGCGCGGTGTCGGCGCCTGGGGTTCCCATCCCACGGGCCGACGACACGGAGATCATCGCCGCGCTCACCGCCCTGGGCTACAGCGTGGTCGAGGCCCAGGCCGCCCTGGCCCATGTGCCGCCGGACCCCAACCTGTCGCTGGAGGAGAAAATCCGTCTCGCTTTAAGCTACTTCGCTGGCCCCAGGCGTTAAATCGCTCGCCGATCCTCCTCCAAGAGGGTAATAGGAGGAAACCGGCCGCGCAGTTCCTGTGTTTTTCTCCCTCCTCCCCGTGGCCTCCAGAGCCATCGGGAGGAGGATTTTCGTGTTCCGCCTCCAGCGCAACAGCCGGGCAAGCTGCTCCCGCCCCGCTTCGTCTCTTCGGCCCCCCGGAGGGCACGACGGGTGGGGGCTGGCGGAACGCCGAAGGCGTCCCGCCAGCCCCCGAATCCCTGCGGAGAGATGCATCGTTCGCGCAAGCAGCGTCGAATTCATCGCACGCGTTGGCTTGCTCCCTGTGGGGGTTTCTGAGACATGCAGGCCGCTATCTGACATCCTCGCTCTTTCCCCCTTCTCCCCCACGGAGGGGAAGAAAGGGAGCCGATCGGCCTTTCACGTCATTCCCCCGCGCTATCCCGCTGGTGATCGAGGGGCGATTTGCGTTAAGATGGTTTTCGAGAGAGTGGTGCTTTGTCCATTTTCATTGGGGGGTAGGGGGCGGTGCGGGGGGCCAAAGGCCCTCCACACCGCCCCCGAAAGATTTTTGGGGGAAGGAGCCATGGCCTTCCGGACGGGCTTCGGTTCCTCCAATCCCCAGTGGATAACTGGACAAAGCAGTAGTGCGTAACTATCGGATTTTTGCGGCTGGCCGTGCATCGTTCTGTGCCTGGCTCAGCGTGGGAAGGGGTCAACTGTGCACTTTCTGATCGGAAAAAGAGGGGGAGGACTGAATGCGATTTCGAGATCGAAAAGATGCCGGACAGCGGTTAGCGGCGGCATTGCGGGATCTGGAGCCGGAGGCCCGAGTGGGGCGGGTGGTCGTGATGGGGATCCCTCGGGGGGGTGTGGTGGTCGCCTATGAGATCGCCCGCGCTCTTCAAACGCCCCTGGATGTGGTCCTGGCCCATAAACTGGGCGCCCCCGGCAACCCGGAGCTGGCCATCGGCGCGGTGGCCGAGGATGGAACGCTGTGGATAGATCCCCTCGCCGTAGCGGAGCTGGAAGTTTCTCCTGTTTACATTGAAGAGGAAGTTCGCCGTCAGCAGGAGGAGCTACGACGGCGGGCTGCCGTCTTCCGCGGCGCCCGTCCGCCGATCCCGGTGGAGGGCCGGACGGTGGTGGTAGTGGATGATGGGATCGCGACGGGGGCGACCATGCGGGTCAGCCTGCGCTCCCTGCGGAACCGGGGGGCGAAGCGCCTGATTGTGGCTGCCCCAGTAGCCCCGCCGGAGATGCTCCCGCGAGTGGAGGCAGAGGCGGACGCGGTGATGGTGCTTTACACCCCTGCGCTGTTCTGGGCCGTCGGTGCGTTCTATGAACAATTCGACCAGGTGCCGGATGAAGAAGTGGTAGCCCTCCTGGAGGAAGCGATCGCCTGGGGAAAGAACTAACCCCAATGGGGATGGGAAGCAAGCTGAGCCCTTCCCCAAGGGCCCTGGGGAGGGAGTGGAAAAAACTTTTTGGGGCTGGGGCGCCGAAGGCGGCGCCCCAGCCCCAAAACCCGCGGGAGAGTTTGAAGGTCGCACATGGCGTGACTTCGATGAGAAGGATCCATAGGATCGGCCATGGAACCGGAGCCCGCGCAGCTTTCCCTACAGGAACTTATCCGGCGGCTTCGAGAGCGGCTGGCCCGGCCGCTCCCCGGACCGTCCGCCCAGTGGGAGATGGCCCCTCCTTACCGGCGGGCGTTGCTGGCGCAGCTGAACGAGGAACCGGCGCAGGCCCGTGCAGCGGCCGTGTTGATCCTGCTCTATCCCAACGGTTCGGAGCTGGCCTTTCCGCTTACCCTCCGAACCCTCTATGTCGCCTATCACAAAGGCCAAGTTTCGCTTCCTGGGGGGGCATGCGAGCCCGGGGAATCCCCAGTGGAGGCTGCCCTTCGGGAAACGGAGGAGGAGCTGGGGCCCCTGGGGGAGGCGGTGGAGATCCTGGGCTCTCTAACGCCGCTTTTCGTCCCCCCCAGCAGCTTCATCGTGCATCCGGTGGTTGGGTATCTCCCCAGGCGCCCCACGTTTCGTCCCGCGCCGATGGAGGTGGCGGAGGTGCTGGAGGCTACCCTCTCCTGGCTTCTCGATCCCCTTCATCAGGACGAAGAGGAGCGTGAAGTCTATGGCGCGCGCTGGCGGATTCCGGTGTTTCGACTGGAGAACCATGTGATCTGGGGGGCCACCGCCATGATCCTGGCGGAATTCCGGGCCGTCGCGCGCGAGGTTTTGGCGTCCACTGAAAGGAGGGCTTAGAAAGCCCGCGAAGAGGCGGCTTGTCCAGCCGCCTAACCCCGAGGGCGTGCCCCAAAGGCGTGGGGACTCTATCCGGGCCTTCCAGCGGGCCCGCTCCGGTTCCAATCGGCAAACCGAGGGCACATCTCATCTCGAGCGAGAAAATAGTAAATATAATGGAGTTGATGCGTGATTACAGCAGAAGGGCTTTTTGGAACCGGGAGACTGGCCTTCCCGGCCTATCGAGTTTTTTATCCCCCATTCCCACCGCCCTTTGGGCCGTGGAAAGGGGGTGGGGCAATGCGTGGCCGAATTGCACAACCCGTCTAACGAGATGAGATAAGGAATCCTCAATTCAGCTTCCAGGCTCATTTTCCTCCTGGAGAGAGCGGCGATGCGCAACTTTATCGCTCAGCGCGTAGCTTCCATTCCGCCCTCGGGGATCCGCCGCTTCTTTGATATCGCGGCGACGATGAAAGATGTCATCAGCCTGAGCATTGGAGAGCCTGACTTTGTCACCCCCGAACCGATCCTCAGGGCCGGCGTCGAATCGCTGTTGCGAGGCGAAACTCACTATACCAGCAACTCCGGTCTGATTGAACTGCGGGAAGCGCTCGCGGAGCACCTTTATCGCCTCTACGACGTATCGTATGATCCGGAGTCTGAGCTCCTGATCACCGTGGGGGTGTCCGAGGCCCTCTACCTCGCCGTCAACGCGATCCTGGATCCAGGGGATGAGGTGATCATTCCGCAGCCCTGCTTTGTCTCGTATGCGCCGGAGGTCGTCTTGGCGGGTGGCGTGCCCATCGCTTTCGCCACGCGGGCGGAGGAGGATTTCCAGGTTAACCCCGCTGACGTCGAGGCTCGCATTACTCCGCGCACCAAAGCGATCCTCATCGGCTATCCTAATAATCCGACCGGTGCCGTGATGCCTCGGGAGAAGCTGGCGGCCATCGCCGCCATGGCGGAGAAATACGATCTCCTGGTGATTTCCGATGAGATCTATGACCGCCTGGTTTACGATGGGATTCATACCTGCTTTGCCTCGCTCCCCGGAGCGCGGGAGCGCACCATTCTGCTGGGGGGCTTTTCGAAGGACTACGCGATGACGGGTTGGCGGATCGGCTACGCGGCGGCCCCGAAGGAGCTCATGGATGCGATGCGCAAGATCCATCAGTATACGATCATGTCCGCCCCCACCCCCGCTCAGTATGCGGCCCTGGCCGCCCTTCGGATCGGGGAGGAGTATGTGGAGCAAATGCGTCAGGAGTATGATCGACGCCGGCGCTTGATTGTGAAGGGCCTCAACGAGCTGGGCCTGACATGTTTTGAGCCAAAGGGCGCCTTCTACGCTTTCCCCGCTATCGCTCGCACGGGGATGAGCGATGAGGAATTCAGTGAGCGCCTGCTCTTGGAAGAGAGGGTCGCTGTGGTGCCAGGCAGCGCCTTCGGCCTGGGAGGGGCGGGTCACGTGCGCTGCTCTTATGCCACGGCCTACGAAAAAATCGAAGAGGCCCTGGAGCGGATCGCCCGCTTCATGAAGCGTTATGGATAAAGGACGTATCAAAAAGGAGAGATTCCATGCGCGTCGTGATCCTGGGAGGGGCCGGGAAGATCGGCCGGCTGATCGCCCGAGATCTGATCGAGGGGCCTGATCCGGCGGAGGAGGTGATCGTGGCGGACCTGGATGAGGCGGCCGCCATCCAGGTCGCCCAGGAGCTCGGATCTGGGGCCAGGGCCATGTTTTGTGATCTCCTGGATGTGGATCAGACCGCACACCTGCTGTATAGGGCCGACGTATGCATCAACGCCGCCCAATATGATTTCAACCTCCAGGCGATGCAGGCCTGTCTGGAGGCAGGCGTCCCCTATTTGGATCTGGGGGGCCTTTTCCACATGACCCGCCGCCAGCTCGCTCTGGACGAGGAGTTCCGATCCCGGAAGCTTCTGGCGATCCTGGGCATAGGTTCCTGTCCGGGCCTCTCGAACGTGCAAGCCGCCTATCTGGCCTCCCAGCTGGATCGGGTCGAGCGCCTGCGAATTTACAACGGCAGCCTACCGCCCGGAGAAGGGGAATTCGCATGGGGTTATTCCATCCGGACCATCCTCGATGAGCTCACGATGCGCCCCGTGGTGTTCGAGGAGGGAGCCTTTGTGGAGAAGGATCCTCTTTCCGGGGAGGAATTCTATCTTTTCCGGGAACCTGTGGGATGGCAGAAGGTTCATCTCTCTCTGCATTCCGAGGTGGCTACCCTGCCTCTGACCTATGCGGAGAAGGGATTGCGGGAGTGCTTCTTCAAAATCACCTTCTTCGGTCTGGGCGAGGAAGTGGTTCGGCGGTTGAAGTTCATGGCGGATCTGGGATTGACCGGCCAGGAGCCGGTTGAAGTTCCCGCCGTGGAGGAGGGAGGGGCTCATCGTGTTCGGGTGCGCCCACGGGATGTGTTGGTGGAGGTCTTGCGACGTCGCCCGACGGCGCAGGAAGCTTCAGCCTCCGGCTTTAAAGACGTGGCGACGGAGGCATGGGGATGGCGGGGCGGGAAACCTGTCCGCTTGCGCGTCGACACCCTTGCAGGCCCCCACCCCCGTTTGGAAGGCGGCGGGAGCGCCATGCTGGTTGCCGTCCCGGCCGCCGAGGTCGCCCGCTGGGTCGCCCGGGGTGAGATCTCCCAGCACGGCGTGCTCCCGCCGGAACAGGTGGTGGAGCCCCTGCGTCTCTTTCAGGCCCTCGAGCATCGTGGTGCATGGACAGAGCGCACAACGATGGAGCGCGTAGAAATATAAGAGTCCATATTCCCCTTGGCGAGAGTGCGGTGCCTTGCTAACCTCAAGAGGATGGAGGTTTTGCGGCGGGGGCCTCCAGCCCGCCTGTTCACGCTTGGGGGCTGGGACTACCATTCCTCCTCGTCCTCTTCATCTTCCTCCAGTGCGAATTCCTCCTCCCATTCTTCCTCTTCATCGAAGCCCAGCTCTTCCTCCTCCAGGGCCTCCTCTTCTTCCTCCCATTCTTCTTCTTCCGCCTGAGTGTAGGTGAGACAGCCCATCTCTGGATCCAGCTCGATCTCATCGGCTGTGCACATGCCAGCCTCTAAATAGACACAGTCGACATAATGACATCGAATGCGAGGCATAGGCTCCTCCTGATCTGGATATCCGTTCGCTCTGGGATAAACAGCGAGCGGCGAAGCCGCCCGTTCCGCTTCTTTCCCTGCTCCCCGCCTACACCATTCAGCAACGTGAGGGAGGAGGGGAAGGCGCAAGCGCCGAATCCCCAGCAGGGGCCACAGGGATTGGAACAGGGTTACAGGTTATTTATAAAGAATGTTCGATAGAATCGGATCCCGGACACCCCCAGCAGCAGGGTGATCAGGATCGCCGAGGTCACGCACCAGCTGCACCACGCATGGAGGATGAAAGCTTCAACGGCAGTGAGATACATGGAGAAAACCCAGCCTCCCAACGCGATGGCGAAAGAGAACGCCACGGCCCACGTCTGAAGGGAGGCATGGCTTCCCCAAAATGGAAGCGCCAGCGCTGCAAGAACCAGATACGCCCCCAATCCCCAGACGGCCACCGGGATCCCCAGTAACTCTGCATAGGGGCTGTTGTTCACGATATCGCAGCCTCGGAACCCGATGCAGATCAGACCCTCTCCGCTGATTTTGCTCCATGCGAGATATCCAGCCACGCCTGCCCCAGCCAGGGCCAGCGCCAGCTGGATGAAAGAGAGCATATCCCTGTGCGCCGTTGTGACGCGCGGCGCCATCTGCCCCTCCGCTTTTTATCGAGTTTTATCCCGCAAATTAATGCTTCGAGAGCCCATCCGATGTCGCTTCAGGAGCGGGGAGAGCCCCCTCCCTCCCTACGTCCCTTCGGGACATAGGGAGGGGAAAGAGGATTGTTCAAGCGTGGGGAAACGGACGGCAAGGCTTCGATCCAGCTCCCTGCAAGATTCGATGGAAGGTGTCCCTTCCGTAGCCCGAGGCCCCGCAGGATCTTCGAGAGCGGGCCTGGACATCTCCACGGATGAATGGGCCATGGATGGAAAGAAAGGATACGCCATGGGCAACTTCCGAGCCCTCCCGCAGGTTTGGGGGGAGGGGCCTGGATCGCTTCCCTCCCGAAGGCCCCTGGATGGGACTTGACGCCTGAAGTTGCCCGTGGCGTGGGATCATTCGCCTGATCATGCAACCGGTCTACTGACCTTGTCGCAGCAGGGTGTCGATATAGGTTTCATAGAAAGTCACATCATAGAGCCCCTCGATCTTCTCGCCGTTGATGAAGACCGTGGGTGTGGCTCGCACCCCCCGCTGGCGGCCGGCCTCGGTGGCGCTACGGACGAAATCCCGATATTTCCCGGAGAGCAGACAATTCTCAAACATCCCTCGATCCAATCCCACCCGGGTCGCGAAGCCGATGAGCCGGTCGTCGGAGAACCAGCCCAGGTTTTCCCCGCGCTGGTTGGCGAACACCATGTGCTCATATTCCCAGAACTTCCCCTGTTCCGCTGCGCAGGCCGCGGCTTCTGCCGCGCGGAACGACTCTGGCCCCAGGAAAGGGAAATACCGGAAAATATAGTAGACCTTTCCGGGTTTCACATACTTCTCATCCAGGCGCAGCCCTACCTCGCGCGCGTAACGGGCGCATACCGGGCACTGGAAATCCGAATATTCCTCGATGACGATCTTCGCCTCCGGATTCCCCTTGTAGGGATATCCATCCGGTGTTAAACCCGTCGGATAATCGACCGCTGCCACCGTCGCTGCTGGTCGGTTGGTCCATAGCTGGTATCCGATGAGGGCTGCAACGCCGAGGACCACCGCCGCGATGAGCAGCAAGGGCAGCCATCGGGGGGAAGAAGCACGGCGGGTTTGAGGAGTCCGTTTGCTCATAAAGCCCTCCCCAGGGCTACAGATGGAAGGATCACGGAGGTCTCGATCAGGTCTTGTAAATCGACCCAGACTTCCGCCATGATCGTTGCGCCGGCCGGAAGCGTCCGGATGCCCTCCGGGAGGATCACCAGGCCGTTCGCCCGTGCCATGGCGCTCAGAATATGGGAGCCCTGAAGCCCGCTCAGACGGGCCTGGAATTGGCCATCCTTGTAGAAGATCTGCGCTCGGAAATAAGTCTCACGTCCATCGCTGGAAACCGGCTCGGCCAGGCGCGCCGGGATGCGCGGGCGCTCCCAGCGGGGATAGCCACCCATCCGGCGCAGAGCGGGGCGGACGAATTGATCGAAGGTGATCATGGCGGAGACTGGGTTGCCGGGCAGCCCAAAGAAAGGAACACCTCGATAATGGCCAAAGGCGAAGGGCTTTCCCGGGCGAATGCGGACTTTCCAGAGGCGGATCTCGCCATGACGCCCCACCACTTCCTTTACCCAATCATAAGCGCCGACGGAGGCCCCCGCCGAGGAGACGATCAAATCCGGGCGGTGCGCAGCCGCTTCATCCAGCAGCCGTTGCAGATCCTCCGGGTCATCCCGGGCGATCCCTAGCACGATTGGCTCCCCTCCCGCCTCCAGGGCCTGAGCGGCCAGGGCGGTCCGGTTGGTTTCATAGATGCACCCCGGGGGGAGCGGCCGACCGGGTTCGATGAGCTCATCGCCGATCGCCAGCAGGGCTACTCGGGGACGGCGATGAACCGGGATCTCGAAGCGGCCCAGGGCGGCCAGCAGGGCCAGAGCGCCGGGCGTGAGCACGGTGCCGGGCTCCAGCGCGATGGTTCCTCGAGCTACATCCTCGCCTGCCGGGCGAACGAACTCCCCCGGTCGGACGGCTCGGAAGACAGCGATCATCGGTGGAAGCGAGCGGCCAGGACCCCATGTGTCATCGGTATCCTCCACCGGGATCACCGCATCCGCCCCGGGAGGGAGCGGCGCCCCCGTGGCGATCCGCACCGTCGTTCCAGGCCCCATCGCGCCGGAGAACGGATGACCGGCAGCCGCCTCCCCCAGCACCCGGAGGTGGATCGGATGTTCCCGTTGGGCCCCCTCTGTATCCGCGGCGCGGACAGCGTAGCCATCCATGGCGGAGTTCGGAAACGGCGGGAGATCATGCTCAGCCCGGATGGCCTCTGCCAGAACCCGCCCCAGGGCCTGCGGCAGCGCGACGGATTCGGGAGGAAGCGGCCGAAATTCCTCCAGAATCATCCGGCGGGCTTCATCAACCTGCAGCCCTTCCTGAACGGCGGCCATCAGGATTGCCTCTCAATGCGGTGTTGCTGGATGGTGCCGAGATTCGGGAATTGAGCCGAAGGGCTCCTGGCCCAGCTCCCCGAAAAGAGCCTTCCCCTTTTCTGAGGCCTTTGAGCCGCGGGAAAGGGAAGAGGCCGCTCGCCTTCCCCATCCGCTTGGATTGCCCGAATCCTCGAAACAGATTACGACGATGCACGGTTGCTTGGTCGATCAAGGGATTTTCCGGGGGCAGGGCCGGGAGCCTGGGGACCCCAGCCCCGCCCCCGAAAGGCGCTCTCTTCCTTCCCGTGGCCACCGGGTCGGAAATAAAAAAGAAGAAGGAACATCTTTGAGGTAGAGGGTCCAGGGCTGAAGACCCGGACCTCGTCCTCAAGCGCCAAAACATGAATGCGACTGGTTGTGTAACGGGCGAGGAGGGACTTCTGGGGTGGACCCTCCGCCCAATTATGCGATGGATTTCACGAGGTGCTACATCCCCGGCGTGCCGGATTTAGTGTAGCGAGGGAGGAAAGGCCTGTCAACTATCGAGTTCGGGCAGAAGGCTTCCCTCCGGGTTTTCAGTGGGAGAGCGTAGCCTTTCCGGTGCCATGGTGAAGGATCAGATTTCCGCCCCTCCCGAATTCGACCCCTTTTTCTTCGGCGGAGCACAAGCGCTAACCAAACGCTGGATTTCGCCCTGGCTGTGGGGCCGAGGGGACTGCCCTACCCCCTCTCTCCCCGTGTGGCAAGGCCGTATGCAGCAGGTCTCGAATTGTGCAACGCCTGGCTCCAAAACCTCAGAATGCCTCCGACGCTCTGGATCCCCGGCCGAATGCACCCTCCCTTCTGTTGGCGCTTGCGCCCGTGGAGAGGGGAAGGAGAGCAGGACATGGGACGGAGTAAGGATGAAGTCATCCCACAAGCCCTGCAGGGGCTGTTGGGGGAAGACCTGCGCAGCGGAAGGAGTATTCGTCCTGTGCTCTATCCGATCTTGGCATCCGGATCTACATCCAGATCCAGGGATGCGAAGTGACCAGCGTAGGCATGCAACGCTGCTGCGGCGCCGATCATCGCTGCGTTGTCGGTGCAGAGCCAGGGAGGGGGGACATAAACCGGAACAGGGGCGCGTCGGGCCATCTCCTCGCGGAGGCGCCGGTTGGCGGAGACGCCGCCTGAGATCAGAATGGCCCGCGCTTCGTAATGATGCAGGGCCTCCAGGGTTTTCGTAACCAGTTGTTCGATGGCCGCTGCTTGAAAAGAAGCCGCCAGATCGGCTACTGGAAGCGCACGTCCTTCAAACCGCTCCACGATCCGAAGGACCGCCGTTTTCAACCCGCTGAAGCTGAACCAGAGGGGGTGATCCACCTTCGGGAGAGCGGGAAGCGAAAACGCCTGCGGATCCCCCTCCTGGGCCCTGCGCTCGATCGCTGGCCCGCCTGGGAACCCCAGACCCAGGAGGCGCGCCACTTTATCGAACGCCTCCCCCGCCGCGTCGTCGATGGTCCAGCCCACCCGGCGATGATCCAGGAGATCCCGCACCCAGATCAACTCGGTATGGCCTCCGGAGACGATCAGAGCGAGAAACGGGAAAGGGATATCCTCCGGGGGATTGCCCTCCACCCGAAGGCGATGGGCGTAAAGGTGACCTTCTAAGTGATTCACAGCGATCAGAGGTTTGCGACGAGCGAAAGCCAGGGCTTTGGCGAAACTCACCCCCACAACCAGGGAGCCGGGCAGTCCGGGGCCGTAGGTCACCGCTATGGCATCGATGGCCTCCCACGAGAGGCCGGCCTGAGCCATCGCCTCCCGGGTTACAGGCACAATGGCTTCCACATGCATCCGGGCGGCGATCTCCGGGAAAATGCCGCCATATTTCGCATGAAAGGCCGCTTGAGAGGCCACAACGTGGCTGAGCAGGATGCGGCCCTCCTCCACCACTGCAGCGGCCGTTTCATCGCATGAGGTCTCGATCGCCAGAATCCGCACGGTCAGGGTCTCCTATCGCGGTCCATATGTTCGCAAACCGAAAGCGCAATCCGCTCCTGCTTTGTCCGGTTATAAACTGGGGATTTGAGGAACCGAAGCGAGTCCGGAAGGCGATGGCCCCCCTTTCTTCTCCCC
>NZ_JANWXB010000226.1 GCF_025055495.1 Thermoflexus sp.
TTTCTCCCCCCCCCCCCCGGGGCCGGGGGGGGGGGGGGGGGGGGGTTTTTTGGGGGGGCGGCCCCCTCGCCTTCCGGACTCGCTTCGGTTCCTCAAATCCCCAGTTTATAACTGGACAAAGCACTACGATAACGGGCACTCACGTGCCCTACTACGAACAGCAAGGCACAAACTGAAAGGCCCGTCCGGGCGTTCGCGATCCCGAACAGGCGCTCCATGCCCTGCGACGAACAGGAAGAGGGCCGCCCGCTGAGTTTCGAAACGGCGAGGGCGCAGCCCGGCTATGCGCTCGCTTATCGCCGCCGTCCCTTCCGGCGCGTGGGCCGAAGGGCCAACCGCAGCGCCCGCAAGCCGTGATCCAGCGCGTCCAGATCCAGCGTGTAAAACGTCTGGCGGCCGGCCTCCCGAGCGCGGAGAAGCCCCGCTTGTTGCAGGACGCGGAGATGATGGGAGACCGTGGGCTGGGAAAGGCCCAGAGCCTGGACGAGATCCCGCACGCAGAGCTCGCGGCCCCAGAGCAACCGCAGGATCTGCTGCCGATGGTCATCCGCCAGAGCGTGGGCGAAGCGAACCGGATCTCCACTCATGGGGATGTCTCGGGGTGAGCGAATGAGATCGGCTTCAAATCCCGATAACGCCACCGGAGCTCCCAGACCCGCAAGGCAGCCTCCAGTTTGATCCGCCAGTCCATCTTGGAGCGGCCCACCCGCCGGTCCTCGAAGAAGATCGGGATCTCGCACACCCGATACCCCAGACGCTGGGCGATATAAGCCATCTCCACCTGGAAGATATATCCGGTCGATCGGACCCGTTCCAAAGGCATCCGCATCATGGCGTCCCGGCGCCAGCACTTAAAACCGGCAGTGGCGTCCCGGACCTGAAGCCCCAGAATCAGGCGAGCGTAGACATTCCCCCACCGGCTCAGCCAGTAGCGTCCAGGTCCCCAGCGAGGATCCACCCGCCCGCCCGGGGCGTAACGGGATCCCACCACCACATGGTAATCCGCCATTCGCTCCAGCATTGGAGGGATCGCTGAGGGCGGGTGGGAGAGATCTGCGTCCATCTGGATAATGGCCTCCGCATCGGTCCGCAACGCGAGGCGAAAGCCTTCCAGATACGCAGACCCTAAGCCGCGGGGGCCATCCCGATGCAATACGGCGAGACGGCCTGGATATTCCCGGGCCAGCGCCTCGGCGACCTCACCGGTCCCGTCCGGCGAGCGATCATCCACCACCAGGATCCGCAGCTCCGGCAGGCCCAGCGCCAGCAGCGCCTGAACAAGCTGAGGTAGGTTCCCCGCCTCATTATAAGTAGGAACTACCACCAGGGCTCTCATCCTTCCTCTCCATGCGATAGTTACTCTATCCGGCAGCGATCCTCCTGCTCCCCGCGTTCTCTCGCAGGGTGAGGTGGCCTTCGGCGGCCCACCCAGTGCTTTGCCCAGTGATCCACTGGGGATTGGAGGAACCGAAGCCCGTCCGGAAGGCCATGGCCCCTCCCCCCAAACATCTTTCGAGGGCGGTGCGGGGGGGCTTTGGCCCC
>NZ_JANWXB010000241.1 GCF_025055495.1 Thermoflexus sp.
CTATATCATTCCAGCAAACGATGACGCCATTCGCTCGATTAAGCTGGTCACCCGCTTGGTGGCCGATGCGGTGGTGGAGGGCCTTCAGCTCCGCGAGAAGAGGGGCGTAACCGAGGTGGTGGAGGAGGAGATCGAGGAGGAGGTGCCCGCGCTGGAGCCGCGCCGCGTGTTTGAGGTTGAAGAAGAAGAGGAGGAGATCGAGGAGCCGGAGTTCGAGGAACTGGAAAGCTGAGCCGATCTCAGCGATCATGTCGAAACGAAGCCCGAGGGCTTTAGCCATAGTCTGATTTAGGGTTTTCAGGTGTGGGGCCAGGGACCTTTCATCCCCAGCCCCACACCCGAAAGACTTTTTCTCCCCTCTCTGTGGCCCAGAGGGCCGTGGGGAGGGGGGAGAAAGGGGGGCAATAGCCCCTCCGGACCAGTTTCAGTTCCCCAAATCTCCCATCCATAACTGGTCAAAGCACGAAGCAAAACGGTCGTCAAAACTTCCGCACTGGAGGGAGGTTCCTTGAACATCACAGTGGACATGGTCAAGCGTCTTCGGGAGATGACAGGGGCCGGCATCCTCGATTGTCGTAAGGCCCTGGAGGAGACGGGAGGAGATTTTGAAAAGGCCATTGATTACCTGCGGGAGAAGGGCTTGGCGCGAGCGGCCCGGAAGCTGGAGCGGACCGCTCGGGAAGGCCTGGTGGTGGCCTACGTGCATCCGGGCAATCGGGTGGGCGCATTGCTGGAGCTGAACTGTGAGACCGACTTCGTCGCTCGCACCCCTGAGTTCCAGCGGCTGGCCCATGATCTGTTGCTCCAGATCGCGGCCGCCAACCCTCGCTATATCCGACGGGAGGATATCCCAGCGGAGGTCCTGGAGCATGAACGTCAGATCTATCTGAAAGAGGCTCTGAACGAAGGCAAGCCCCCTCATATTGCAGAAAAGATCGCGGAGAACCGTCTGAGCCGGTTCATTCAGGAGACCTGTCTTCTGGAACAGCCTTTTATCAAGGATGAGGATCGCACAGTGGGCCAGGTGATCATGGAGGTGATTGCCCGGGTGGGTGAAAATATTGTGGTTCGTCGGTTCGCTCGATACGAACTCGGGGAGACCGTCGAGTAAAGGCAAAGGCCGGGCTCAAGGCCCGGCCTTTGCTTTAAAGCCTGCCGAAGGCGGATCGTATCCCGCGGAAACAATCAATCACCGATCAGACCGACGAAGGCTCATGCGAGGTAAGCCTCTTCCCCTTTTCTGGGGGGAGGATCCAGGGAGAAGGGGCCATCGGCGCAATATCCCACCTGCTGGTAGCGAAGCACTATTCCGCCTGCCCGGGCGCTTGGATCCAGAGGGAGGAGGAAAGTGATCTCAATGTCAAGCCCTAAATATCGTCGGATTCTCTTGAAGCTGGGCGGGGAAGCTCTGGCGGGCCCTGGAGGATTCGGGATCAGCCCGGAACGGGCAGCCGAGCTGGCCGCTCGCATTAAGGCCGTGAAAGAAATGGGGGTGGAGATCGCCATCGTCATCGGGGCTGGCAATCTGTGGCGGGGCCGCGATGGTATCGCTCACCGCATGGACCGGGCGACCGCGGATCAGATGGGAATGCTGGCCACGGTGATGAACGCGCTGGCCTTGCGGGATGCCCTGGAGCGCCTGGGGGTGCCCACCCGTGTCCAGACGGCCATCGAGATGCGGGCGATCGCGGAGCCTTACATTCGACTGCGGGCGATCCGCCATCTCGAAAAGGGCCGCGTGGTGATCCTGGGGGCCGGAACCGGAAATCCCTACTTCACGACCGACACCGCCGCTGCCCTGCGGGCCATGGAGATCCACGCCGACGTTCTCATCAAGGCCACCAAGGTGGATGGCGTGTATGACGATGATCCGATGGTGAACCCGAACGCCCGCAAATTTGATAAACTAACATACATAGAGGCCCTGAACCTGCGCCTGAAGGTCCTGGACAGCACGGCCCTGTCGCTGTGCATGGATCATAACCTGCCGATTATTGTCCTCGACTTATGGCAGCCGGATAGCCTGGAACGGGCGGTGAGGGGGGAGCCGGTCGGAACGCTCATCGATAGCTGATGGGAGCTACGCCGTTGGAAGCCCACGGGACGAGGTGAAATGGCTCCGCCCCCCTTGGATCCCTCCTTCTCAATACCCCTTTGGGCCCTGAGGAGGGGGATCCAAGATTTCCCTAGGGGCGGGCCGGGCGCCGAAGGAGCCTGGCTCTGTCCTCCAAACCTCCAGGAGGAAGTGAACGGCGTAACTCCTGTCCGGGTCGGATTCCATTCTTGGAATGGAGGTGGGAACCCGCGATGATCCCGAAACAGGTCTTCCGGGATGCGGAAGAACGTATGCGCAAGGCCATCCGGGTATTCGAGGACGAACTGAAGGGCATCCGCACCGGGCGGGCATCTCCTGCCCTGGTGGAACGGATCCCGGTGGAATACTATGGGACCCAGGTTCCTCTGGAGCAGCTGGCCATCATCCGGGCGCCCGAACCGAATTTATTGACCATCCAGCCCTACGATCCAAAAGCGTTGCAGGAGATCGAGCGGGCGATCCTGAAATCGGATCTGGGGTTGACCCCCAGCAACGATGGACGGATCATCCGTCTGGTTCTGCCCAGGCTGACGGAGCAGCGCCGACAGGAACTGGTCAAGCTGGTGCATAAGCGCCTGGAAGAGACCCGCATCGCCATCCGGAATATACGGCGGGATGCGCTGGAGGAGCTTCGGACCCGGCATAAAAACAAAGAGATGTCCGACGATGAGCTGGAGGAAGCCCGGGAAGAGGTCCAGAAGCTTACGGATCGTTATATCGAGGAAGCAGAGAAGGTGGCTCAGGCGAAAGAGAAAGAGATCATGTCGTTCTGAACAGCCCAATGGGCTGCGGAAAGGAAGTCCTCGGGGAGCTGAGGAGGCAACTGACGGCTGCCTCCTCAGCTCCCCGAAGCCCCCATACTGGCGTGGATCAATCGCTCAAGCCCTGCAGTGATATAAACTGGAGGAGGAGTTTGTGAGGCAGCAAAACGGTCGGCAAATGGAGACGATGTTGAAAATCCCGACTCATATCGCCATCATCATGGACGGCAACGGTCGATGGGCAAAAGCCCGGGGGCTCCCCCGATTGGCCGGGCACCGGGCGGGGACCGAGAACCTGCGGCGGGTGATTGAGGCATGCGCGGACCTGGGCGTCCGGATCCTCACGATCTATGCGTTCTCCACCGAGAACTGGCGCCGTCCCCCCGATGAGGTGTATGGCCTGTTCGGCATCCTGGAGCAAATGATCGATCGGGAGCTGGACAGCCTGGATCGAAATGGCGTGCAGATCCGTCATCTGGGCACCCTAGAGGGGGTGCCCGAGCGGCTCCAGCAAAAGATCCGGATGGCCATCGAACGAACAAAGGGGAACTCCCGGCTGATTTTATGTGTCGCTTTCAATTACGGCGGGCGTCAGGAGATCGTCGAGGCGGTCCGCCGGATCATTGCCGATGGCGTCCCTCCGGAGGCAGTAGACGAATCCACGATCTCCCGTTACCTGTATACGGCCGGGTTGCCTGATCCAGATCTCATTATCCGCACCAGTGGGGAGATGCGCCTGAGCAATTTCCTGTTGTGGCAGGCGGCTTACTCGGAGTTCTATGTGACCCCGGTTTACTGGCCGGATTTCGACCGAGAAGAGTTGTTGAAGGCGATCGAAGCCTACAGCCGGCGGGAACGCCGTTTCGGACAGATCAGCGAGCAACTGGCCACTCATCCTCCATCGCGTTAGCCGTGTTGCGTCAACGTCTCCTCGTTGCCCTCATCGCGATCCCCCTTCTAACTGCTCTGGTCCATCTGGGTGGATGGCTATGGGCCGGAGTGGTCAGCCTGATCCTGCTGGCCGCGGCCTGGGAATACACCCAACTGATCCGGCGGACAGGTTTCTCTCCCTCTTTAGGCTGGATGGGCCTGATGATCCTGGGCTTCCTGGGAGATGCGATGGCGATCCTCCCAAACTCCCGTCTGACCGAACTCACCCTCACGCTGATGCCCCCGCTGGCCCTCGTATGGTTCTGGTGGATCCGGCGCACCGCGCATCCCATCGCGGATTGGGCGTTCACCGCGGCTGGCGGTCTCTATCTGGGGTGGTTGGGACGTTCGTTCGTCTGGCTTCGGAACCTTCCGGAGCCTTACGGGCGCTGGTGGGTGGTTTTTATCCTGTTCACCACCTGGGCGGCGGACACCGGGGCGTATCTGGTGGGTCGACAGTGGGGTCAGCATCGGCTGGCTCCTCAGTGGAGCCCCGGTAAAACCTGGGAGGGATTCATCGGAGGATGCCTGGCCGGCCTTCTGGTAGGCGCCATCCTGGGTTTCCTCATTGAGCTCGGCGCGGGGCCCGGAGCCCTGTTAGGGCTACTGATCGGCAGCCTGGGGACTCTGGGGGACCTTTCCATCTCGGTTCTCAAGCGGCGAGCTGGAGTGAAGGATTCGGGGAATCTCTTTCCCGGGCATGGGGGCGTGCTGGATCGCCTGGACAGCCTGCTCTGGAGCGGCATGTTGGCTTATCTTTACGCTCACTGGATTCAGGGTTTCTGAAGGAAGGATGATCACCGGGTAACCGGGCGGACGGGGAGAAGATCGAGAGGCTCAGCATCGCCCCGCGCTTTTGTAGGGGCAACCCCCGTGGCTGCCCCCCATTCGTTTCCAGTTCAGCGAATCAAACCGGATGGATGGCTTTCATGACGAATGGCCTCCTGATCACCTTTGAAGGGCCCGAGGGAAGCGGCAAAACGACGATGGCGCGCTGGTTAAGCGACTTTCTCCGGCAGAAGGGATATCGGGTGCTCTTCACCCGCGAGCCGGGAGGGACGCCGGTGGGAGAGGCCATCCGTGAGCTGCTTCACGCCCACGAGCACGCGGATATGACCGCCCGGACGGAGGCGCTTTTGTTCTGCGCCGCCCGGGCGCAGCTGGTCGAACGGGTCATCCGGCCCTTTCTGGCGGAGGGAGGCATTGTGGTCAGCGACCGGTATGCGGATTCGACCCTGGCCTATCAGGGTTACGGTCGGGGCCTGGATCTGGAGGACCTGCAACATTTGAACCGGTTCGCGACGGGCGGTCTGAGGCCGGATCTTACTTTCCTGCTGGATATCGAGGTCGAACAGGGCCTGGCACGCCGTCGGGTTTCCGGGGACGCCTGGACTCGCCTGGATGCTCTCGAGCTCTCCTTCCACCAGCGGGTCCGGGAGGGATACCGGAGGATGGCGACGGCGGAGCCTGATCGCTGG
The DNA here is from genome assembly GCF_025055495.1 of Thermoflexus sp. Classification (GTDB taxonomy): domain Bacteria; phylum Chloroflexota; class Anaerolineae; order Thermoflexales; family Thermoflexaceae; genus Thermoflexus. The sequence continues at coordinate 5,265 of NZ_JANWXB010000241.1, forward strand.
GTGATCATTGATGCCTCCCAGCCGATGGGGGCGGTTCAGTCGGCGATCCTGGACCATCTTCGGCAGCGCCTGGGACTTTCCATCGAATGAAGCGTGCGGGCTTGCCTTTTTTCTCACCCCTCCCCGCAGCCCAAAGGTTCGCCGGGAGGGGAGAGAGGGGTTGGGGGATCGGAGGTCGCCTTCGGCGATTCCTACCCCCCAAACGAACCGGGAGTTACGCAGTTCGCTTCCTCAGGGAGTCTTCTCTCCCCCTCCCCATAGCCCTTTGGGCCGTGGGGAGGGGGATCCTGGAGAGTGGGGTTACTTCCACCTCATCCAAGCGGCTCCCGATGATGTAGTGCTTTGTCCAGTTATCAACTGGGGATTTGAGGAACCGAAGCGAGTCCGGAAGGCGATGGCCCCTCCCCCCTTTCCCCCCCTCCCCGCGGCCCACAGGGCCGGGGGGGGGGAGGAGAAAAATATCTTTCGGGGGCGGTGCGGGGGGCCCCAGGCCCCCGCACC
>NZ_JANWXB010000310.1 GCF_025055495.1 Thermoflexus sp.
CAAGGTTTTGATAAATAAGACAAATTATTTTGAATCCATGATATAGGAAGTTAGGTCCACAGTATATAGGACTTTCGTCCTATCATGAGCGGAAGGGGTCATGGGCGGTCTTGGGAAATTCCTGGTGGTGTCCCTCAGTGATTGGTCCAGGGGTATTTCATTGCTGACGGAGGCGGGATAGGGTGCCGATGGCGCCTCCCCCCTTAATCCCCCCTCCCCGCGGTCCAAGGGGCCGTGGGGAACTGGGGAGCCGCCCTTGGTGCCCCCCAGCTCCTAAAGGCTCCCTAACGGAGAGGAAATATCAGGCGACCGGAGATTAACCCAACAATCAGGGGATGTCACACCAGTTTACGATGGGCGACCCATCCATTCGTCAAACATGCAAGGACCGCTTACCATGAAGGCTCAGAACTTCCCGCCCTCGTCTGTTCAGGCCCGACCGAAACATCAACAGCAAGAGAAATAGGATTTGCGGGCGGGGCGCGCCCCGCCCGCAAAAACGCGGATCCTCGAGGGAGACCTGTCGCACCAATGAGGCGCATCGCCCATATCGATCGCATCCTGATCCTGCTGATCCTGATCGCCTTCGCCCTCCGGCTCCATCGGATTGCCCTCCAGAGCTGGTGGTGGGATGAGGGCTACAGCACCTATCTGGCCCGCCACGGCATCCTCACCGCCATCCGGATGACGGCGGTCGATATCCATCCCCCCCTCTACTACATCCTGCTCTCGCTCTGGGGGACGTTCACCGGCTACAATGAATTCACCACGCGCTTCCTGTCGACGATCTTCGGGATCCTGACCCTTCCCCTGCTCTACCGGATCGCCCGGGAGGGAGTCGGGCGCGCCGTTGGACTGCTGGCCGCCGGGTTGGCCACCCTGGCCCCGGCTTACGTGTATTACTCGCAGGAAACGCGGATGTATACCCTCTTCGCGCTGGAATATCTCTTCGCCCTCTTCCTCCTGAGCCGCATGATCAGCGCCCGCCGCTGGTCCCCCGGAACCCTAATCGCCATGGGGATCACCGAGGCAGCGATGATGTATACTCACTATTTCTCGGTGGTTGCCATCATTTTCCTGAACCTGGCCGCCCTCCTTCTGCTCCTGCGCCAACCGATCGAAGAGCGTCGATGGAATTTCCGCCGCTGGGCCCTGACCCAGGCCCTGGTGATCCTCGCCTACGCGCCCTGGCTGCCCCCCGCCTACCGACAGACGGGCCAGCACAGCGATGAGCGGGCCACCTTCCCCACACTCCTCGAGTTCCTCTCGCTGACCTGGCATTTCTTCAACATCGGCATCCGGGAGGTCTTGGGGAAGACCGGTGAGCCCCCGCCACGGCCCGGGTTCGTGATGGCCTCCGCAGCTTACGGGATCGCCTTCGCGGGCGCGCTGCTCTCCGTCGGGCTGGCCATCTGGCGTCGCCAGCGCAGAATCCCTCTCCGACCGGCGATATGGCTGGCGGCTTTCGCCCTTCCCCTGCTGCTGGTGTTCGGCATCACCCGGTGGAAGCCCATCGTCCACCCCCGCTACATCCTGATGCTGACCCCGGCCCTGCTGCTCACAGACGCCACCCTGATAACCGCCCTCTGGGGCGAACGTCGTCTCGTGAGCCGGGCGCTGGCGCTGGCCCTGACCCTGGCGATCGGGGCCACCTTCCTGCAGGGGCTGTGGATCGTCTACTATGATCCCGCTTTCTTCCGGGAAGACGTGCGCGGGGTGGCCGCCTACCTCAGCGCGGTCACCACGTCGGAGGACGCGATCGTGGTGGATTCCGAGGAATACACCCTCCAGCAATACTACACCGGCCCCTCTCCGATTCAGGGGATCAAGATGCGGGGCCGGGAAGCCGAGGGCCTGGCGGAGCTCCAGGCGATCACCGACGGGAAGCAACGGGTCTTTCTCCTGCACTGGTTCCGTTCGGTCACCGACGACAAGCGTTTCATCCCTTTCCTGTTGGAAGCCGCCGGCCGGCTGATCGACCACCGCGAGTTCGCAGGCTACACCCTATGGGTTTACGAGCTGGAACGCCCGGTGGCGATGCCGCCGCTACAACCCACCCAGATCAACTTCGGAGACCGTCTATGGTTATCCGGGGCCTTCGCCGAGGGGGAGGCCCGCGCCGGAGAGGGGGTGGCGGTGGCCCTCCGCTGGCGGATGCCCGCCCCGATCCCGGAGAACCTGAAAGCCGCGGTCGCCCTCCTCGACCCTGGCCGCCAGCGGGTGAGCGGCATGGACTGGATGCTCATGAACGACCTTCACCGCTACACGGCCCGCTGGTCCCCCGGCGAGGAGACCACCACGTATTTTGTGGTGCCGGTCCCCCTGGGCGCGCCCCCCGGGCCTTATACCCTCACGGTCACGCTCTATCGGGAACCGGACCTGAAAGGGCTCGACATCCTGGATGAGGCTCGCAACCCCGGCGGCCGATCCCTGACCCTGGGGGCGGTGAAGGTGCATCCGCCGCGAACGACGGCGGATCCTTATGGCACAATGGCAGGCGTTCCCCACCTGACCCATCCCCTCTCTTTGGGGGATGGGCTTCAGCTCCTGGGGTTCCAGTTGGCTCCATCTTTGCTGGCGCCAGGGGAGCCTCTGCGGGCCCTGCTGCTCCTCCAGGCCGATCGCCCCGGCCTTCCGGATCAACCGCTCACGCTGGAGATCGCGCGGGGAGAGGCGATCCTGGGCCGCCAGATGGGGGATCCCGGCTATGGTCACTATCCGCTGTCCCGATGGATCCCGGGGCTTCCGGTGCTGGACCGTCGGGTGGTCTGGCTGTCCTCCCAGGCCGCAGAGGGGCCGGCGGAGGTGCGGCTGCGCTGGGGGAAGGGGCTGGGGATCTCCCTGGGGACGGTGGAGATCGCGGGGCGGCCACGCCGATTCGATCCGCCCCCTTACGAGATCCCGGTGGGCCAGCGCTTCCCGGGCCTGGCGGAGCTGGTCGGGATCTCCCTGGATCGCACGATCCTGCAACCTGGAGACACCCTGAACGTCCGTCTAATCTGGCGAGCGCTGAATGAGGATCCTGTCGAGCGCCCCTATGTCGTGTCCGTTCAGGTTCTCAATGAGGAGGGCCGCCTAGTGGGCCAGGACGACCGACCGCCCGCCCATGGGGTCAGCCCGACCACCTCATGGGTTCAGGGGGAATACATCGAAGATCCACACCCGGTGACCTTCCGGGAGCCCCTTGTTGGCGAGGGCCGGCTGATCGTCGTGCTTTACGATCCGGATACGATGCAGCGGGTTCGAGCGGCGGACGGTCGGGATCATCTCGAGCTCCCGGTGCGGGTGAAGGGAATGGGACGTTGATCGTTCCGTGTTTGTATCTGTAGGGGCAGGCCCCTGTGCCTACCCTCAGGCCCCCGTGCCTGCCCCAGGCCCTGTATCGATCCGGTAGGGGCCACCACGGGGGTTGCCACAGGGAATGAGGGCAACCAGGGGGTTGCCCCTACAAAAACGACCTGGCGCATCGCGCGTTTCGTAGGGGCAGCCCCCTGTGTCTGCCCCCATCGGCAGGCCCCTGTGTCTGCCCCTAAGGGGTTTTTTCCACCACCATGAAATGGGAAAGGCCCAGCCAGTTCAGAGGGGTGCGTTCCAGGAGATCTGCCATGCAGCGGAGCAGGCGGCCGGCCCGGGGATGCCGCCGCATGATGCGGTCGAAAGCCGGGAAGATCCGCGTGTGGTGAACGATGCGAACGGGGAGGCCAGCGAAGAGGCGACGGAGAGCGCGTCCGCTGTAAGCCCGCACGTGGGGCGCCAGGCGGTTGCGCAAAGGATCCGGCAGGTAGTTAATGAGCGGCGTGTTCCCGAAGTGATAACGTCCCCGCCAGTAATGTCCGTGGGTCTCGAAGGGAAACCAGCGGTTGGGGCAGAACAGGAGGATGCGGCCGCCCGGCCGCAGCACGCGGACCATTTCGGCCACCGCCTGGCGGTCGTCGGCCACATGTTCGATCACCTCATGGGAGAGCACAATATCGAACGTGTTGTCCGGATAAGGGAGGGCCTCGGCGGCGGCGGCGACCAGGAGCCGGAGCCCGCGGGCCTGGGCTTCCCGCAAGTAGGATTCCTCGATATCCAGGCCATGGACCTCCGATGTGAAAGCTTGAAGGGCCTCCACATACATCCCGACCCCACACCCATCCACCAGAACCCGGGCGGCCTCCAGGCGAGCGAACGGTCGCATCAGCTCCAGGCGCCGGGCCTGTCCGGGACCCCAGGTCAGACTGGGCACCCCGCGCCGCGCGGCTTTCTCCGCTGAGATCATCCCCCCAAGCCCTCCGCTCAACAAAAGATCACTTCCACCGTTGATTATGGACGCATTGCACAATCCGGTGGAGGGTCCGTCTCACTCCCCTGCTCTCCCTTCCCCACGGCCCTGGGGCCGCAAGGAGGGGAGAGGAAGAGAATGGGTGGCGCTGGGAAGGCCCCCAAAGGTGGCCTTCCTGGCTCCAAAAAGCCCCTTCTTGCGAATTATGCAACAAGCCTTCTGATCCGACAGGAGGGTGACGTTGCGAGCGCAAGGGATGGAGAAGGAGTTGGAGACAAAGCTCACGATCGGACCTGAGAGGAGTGAAGGTGAGGTAAAGTTATATCCCGGCATTCGTCAGCGAAAAATTGACGCGGCCCTCGATCATCGGATAAGCTCTTGAGCAGGGCCAGTAGAGGAGTCCCAGGAGTGGGCTGCACGGAATGATGCCGGGGCGCTGCTTGATATAGAAACCGCCCTGGGAGGAGCTGATGGAGTTTCCTGTCTGGGTAGTCCCTTTTCTCACGGCCCCCATGTTGATCCCCTTGGTCGCCATCCCTCATGTCATTGTGGCCCAGTTTGCCGTCGGGGGGGGATTCCTGCTGGCCGATGGGGTGACATGGGCTTACCGTCATGGCCGGGCGGATGCCCTGGATTACCTTCGGGATCTCGCCCGCTTCTTCGTGCTGCTGACGATCGTCTTCGGAGCCATCACCGGCGTGGGGATCTGGTGGACCATCGGCCTGACCGCTCCCGAGAGCACCAGCGCCCTCATCCATGTGTTCGTCTTCGGCTGGGCGACGGAGTGGGTGGTCTTCGTGATCGAGATCGTCTCGGCCTTCGCGTTTTATTACCTCTGGGGTCGCCTGAGGCCCCGGGAGCACATCGCGATGGGCTGGATCTACGCCGCCTCCGCCTGGCTCAGCCTGGTGCTGATCACCGGCATCACCGCCTTCATGCTGACCACCGGGCGCTGGACGCCGGAGGCGAATTTCTTCGTGGCGTTCTTCAACCCCTCCTTCCTGCCCCAGACGCTCATCCGGACCGGCGGCTCGCTGGCCATCGCCGCCCTGTGGATCGGGGTGCACCTTTCCCTCCGGGCCCCTGAAGCCCTGCGGGATGAGCTGGTCCCCCGCATCTCGCGCTGGGCCGTGGTCGGGATGCTCCTGATCCTGATCGGGGGGATCGGATTTTTCTCGGTGCTGCCGGACCATGCGCGCCTCAACATCATCCGCGCCCCCCTTCTGCTGATCATGACCGCGCTGAACTTCGGCGCGACGCTCATCGCGCTGGCCGCCTTTGGCCTGGGCTATCTCCGGGGCGGGCGCTGGATCAACCCGCCGGAGGCGTTGTTGATGCTCCTCATCGGCGCGGTGGCCATCACCAGCGGGGAGTTCCTCCGCGAAGGAGCCCGAAAACCCTACCGCATCGAGCGTTATATCTTCTCACCCGGCGTGCGGATGGCGGAGGCTGCTACCCTCCAGCGGGACGGCCTGATCGCTCATTCCCCGTGGCTACAGCTCCACCTGCGAGAGAACCTGGGGCTGACGGAGGAAGCCCTCCGAGATCCTGCCCGCCTGCCGGAGCCTCAGAAGGTTCAGGTCGGCGAGGCGCTCTACACTTACCACTGCTCGTCCTGTCACGCCCTGGACGGCTATAACGGGTTACGGCCACTGATCCAGCCCTGGACCCCCGAGATGATCGCCGACGCCATCCGGCACCTGCATCGGACGAACCCGGCGATGCCGCCGTGGCTGGGGAATGAATCGGAGCGGGAGGCCCTGATCGCCTATCTCATTACCCTGCAGAAAGGAGGCCCGTGATGCCGCCCGTTCCTGGTCCGGATCCCCTGGGGATGCCGATCCCCGTCGGCTATCTGTTCGTCCTGAAGGTCTTCGGCTTTTTCCTCCACGCGGTGTTCATGAACCTGTGGCTCGCCGGCCTGCCGGTGGCAGTGATCCTGGCGCGAAGCCACCCTCGCGTATCGGACCGCCTGATCGCTGCGATGCCCTTCGCCATGGCCTTCGGGATCAACGCGGGGATCGTCCCCCTCCTCTTCCTCCAGACGCTCTATCCCCAATTTTTCTACCCGGCGACGATCCTGCAGGCCTGGTTCTGGTTCCTGATCATCCCTCTGCTCCTGATCGCCTACACCGCCGTCTACGCGGCCGCCTTCGGGCGCTGGCGGATTCTCTCCAGCCTGGTCGCTGTGATCCTGCTGACATGGATCGGGTTCCAGTTCTCAGCGGCCATGGCCCTCACCGCCCGGCCGGACCGCTGGCCGGCGCTCTTCCAGAACGCCGCCCCCGCCGGAGGTGTGCATGGCTGGACGCTCGCTCTGGATCCAGAAGCCCTGCTCCGTCTGGGATTGATGGCCGGGATGGCCTTTGGAACCGTGGGCGCGTTCCTGGCGCTCCTTGCCGAGCTCAGCCGGGACGATTCCCGGCTCCAGGAACAGGCCCGCCCTCTGGTCCCCATTCTGTTCACCATCGGCCTGGGGATCTTCGGGCTCGCCGGCAGCCTGTATGCTCCAACGGTGGCCGATCGGTTGCCCCAGATCTTGCAGCTTCTGGCCGGAGCCAGCATGCCGATCGCCTGGGCCGCTGCGTGGCTGTATCGAGCCCAGCCCCGCCCGGCGACAGCCATCGTCCTCACCATCCTCCAGGGCGGAGTGCTCCTGAGCAATGCCATCGCCCGCCAAGTGGTTCAGGCGGCCGAACTCGGGCAGTGGGTGGATCTGGGGAAGATCCCGGTGCGAGGGGAATGGGGGAGCGTCTTCCTGTTCCTGGTCACGCTTCTTATCGGGATCGCCACCCTTGCCTGGATCTTCAAGACGGTATGGGCTCGAGTTCGGGAGGTTCGTCCCGGATAAGGTTCAAGCGGAATGGGCCCCTCGATCCTCTCTCCCTGCGGTCCAAAGGGCCACGGGGAGGGAGGATCAAGGATCTCCTTAAGGGGGGACCGGGCGCCTTCGGCGCCCGGCCCGCCCCCGAAGCCCCCAAGGAGAAACGAACTACATTTTTAGGAGGGCAAGCCTGGCCGCCTGCCCTACCTCCTTCCCCTTGACCGAGGGGGTGAGCCGGGCGTGGCCCAGCCCACCCCATGTCCTTCCCCTTACTACGGCCTCACTGTCGGACAACCCGTCCCGTGCCGACGATGCGGCCCTGAATTGCTGGTGCCACCGGGCTGTTCGCCTGGATGTAGGCCTCCACGACCTGGTCCATCAGCTCCCGGGTGACAGCCCGATCGATCAACACCGGGTAGCCATCCCCGCCCGAGGCCATGAAGTCGTTCATGGCAATGGTGTAAGTCGCGGCCGCGGAGAAGTCCACCGCCGGCCCGGTGCAGGAGCCATCCGCTGCCTGACGGACAGCGCTGATCACACGGCTCCCAACTGGGGCACCGACGTCGTAGGTGAAGCAGAGGCCCGAGACCTGCGGGAAGATGACCCGGTCGTAGTTCGTGGCTCCATCATCCGTGCTGCCGTAGATCAACACGTTGTAAGAGCGATGGGGGTTCACCGCGGTGGCAGCGGAGGTGAGCACCAGCACCGTCTCCATTGGCAGGCTGAAGGAGGACGGCGCGTTCGCCCAACCCGAGGCCGGCTGGAGGTCCACCCGTTCGTAAGCGAGGCCGAAGGCCAGAGCCCCCGCCGGTTGGCCCGGGAGATCATAGTTCACCAGCACCCCCCGCATCGAGAAGAAGGAGCGGTAATCCACCACCGGCCCCTGGAGGGGCGGGACCAGCGTCCGGGCTCCTACCCACTCCACCGAGGCTACCTTCTTCCCGGCCCGCTCCGCCGCCTGGAGCAGGGTGTCCGCCTGGAGGATGCCGGTGGTCGCGAAGGAGGTGCGGGCGGTGAAGGCCTCCCCCGTGCGGTGGAAGGTATTGTTGGTGGAGCCGTGCTCGCCGGGCCCGGTGCCGGTGGCCAGGGCATACCAGCCCACGCCGGTGTTGGGCGGGAAGGCCTGGATCAAACCGTTCTCCCCCACCGCGTCCCGGTGCAACAGGTTGTCAAAGGTCGGCATGGCCCTTTCCCGCGCGTAACGCTCCAACAGATCCGGCCGCATGCCATCCGCGGCGAAGACGATGATCTTCTCCGCTGCTGGCTTGGTCGGTGGAGGCGGAGGGTCTTCCCTCCACACAGGATCGTCAGGTCGCCTTGGTAATCCATGGTGGTAGAGCCCGGCCGCTGGACATGGAGAGGGTGACAAGATCTGTCTCCCAGGGCCACTAAGGGAGAGCGGGATCAGATGGGGCTGCGACCCGAAACGCTGGCTGGCTACGAGGAGTCTTCACCTCCAGAATGCAAGAGGATGCATTATCGCTGACATGGGTTGCCTCGATCTCTATGAGGAAAATCCCCCCACCGTCGGGAGGTCAGGATAAAAAGTGAGGTGAGGAGCTGCCCCGGGCGATCTCACGGACTCCACAAGAACCTATCCGGTTAAGGGGATCCCCAGCAGCGCCGCGATCATGGGGGCGATGTCCGCCTGGGTCCCCCGCCCTTCCACGAAGGTGGTGAAGCGGGCGGCCTGTCTTCGAGAATTGATTTTTCGGGTGGGCGGGGCCGCCGAAGGGGGCCGCGCCCACCCGAAAAAACCAACGAATCGAAAGCGCGATCCGTCACCAGTGAACGCTACCAGTTCACCAGCTACAGACTGGTCACAGCCCCTCCAATAAAAAGAAACACTGTTGCGTTCACCAGAGCATGGTTTAAAATTGTCCCCACAATGGTTCCATGCCGGATTCTCTGCCAGCCCCAGATAAGGGCCCAAACAAACACCATCATGAGCAGACCTTGCCGACCTGAACCCACGTAGCGCAAATGTCCGCTGGCGAACAGAACGGCCTGAACCAAAACAGACCATCCATCGTTCAATCCCAACTCCCGCAAGTAGCCAATAAGAGAAGGTCGCCCTATTTGAAGGTTGTCCCTCTTCCCCACAAGACCTAGGCGATCATCCGCCCTGGGACCGCCGCCGGCGCTCCAGCTCCATGCGGAAGCGCTCCAGCAAATCCCACTCCCCTGTCTCCTCCAGGATGCGCATCTGTTGCGCGTCCCAATCCCGCGGCAGGTTCCCCCACACCGGCTTGCCGGTCCGCCTCCGATACCACGCGTAGTAGAGCACCCAGACCGCGACCCAAATCGGCCCTGCCACCCGGGCGATATCGTGAGTCCACAGCACCACCAGCACCATCAACCCGGTCCCGATCACCCCCAGAACCCCTGGGATCGGGATCTCCATCTCCCCCCAGCGGAGGTTCAGCGGGACCCGATACGGCCGCGGCACGTGGGGCTCCTTCTTCCGCAGGGCCAACAAGGCCATCGTGCTCAGAAAATACGCCAGCATCGCCCCGAAGGCATACATGTTCGCCATCGTCTCCAGAGCCCGAGGGCCGCTCAGAAAGGCAAACACCGCCTCCCCCGCCGCCACCCCCGCGAAGAACAGGATCGACCGCACCGGGGTGTGAAAACGGGGATGCACATGGGAGAGCCCCTCTCCGATCAACCCCAGCTCCGACATGCTATACGCCAGCCGGCTCGCCCCCATCACCCCGGTGTTGGCCGAGATCAATACAATGGTCGCCGCCAGCACCGCAGCGGTCGGCCCCGCCAGAAACCCTACTGCCGGCAGCTGACTCGCCAGCCGCGCCACCGGATCTCCCTCCCGTGCGGCGATATCCTGCCACGGCAGGATCCCCAGGGAGACTGTCGGGAACGACAGGGCGAATAACAGCACGATGATGATCAGCGCCAGCGAGGTCCGGGGGATCACCGTCGCCGGCCGGATGGTTTCCTGCGCCGCCTGTGAGACGGATTCCAGCCCCACGTAGGAGATCACGGCGATCGAAACCGCATACATCAACTGATGCAGAGAGGGGAACTGGGTCTGCCATTGATGCACAAACAGCTCGGGCTTCCAGGCAAAGGCGAACCCGATCACGATAATGCTGCTCTCCATCACCAGATCCAGCGCCCCCAGCACCTCGTTGAGCAGCGATGACTCCCGGATCCCCTTAATGTTCAGCAAGGCCAGCAGCAGGATCAGCCCCAGCGTCTCCCCCAGCCAGATGAGGTTCACCCCATGGAACGGCCCAAGGCGGATCTGGAACTCCCGGAACTGGGGGAAGAAGAAGTTGATGTAGCCCGCCGAGGCCATGGCGAACAGCGCCACGTCCACCGTGTAGTCCAGCATCAAAGCCGCCCCCGCCACCAGCCCCCAGAAATCCCCCAGCCCTCGCAGGGTAAAATAGTGCCCGCCGCCCGCCACCGGATAGGCGGCGGCCATCTCGGTGTAGGCCAGGCCGACCATAATGTAAACGATCCCGGCGATGAGGAAGGCCAGCGGGGTGGCTCCCTGGGCGGCGGCCATCACCAGGCCGAGGGCCACATACACATCCGCCCCCACGTCG
>NZ_JANWXB010000117.1 GCF_025055495.1 Thermoflexus sp.
AGGATGGAGCGGCGGCGGCAGCTTCAGGGGCGGAGGCGGTGGAGGCGGCCGGAGCGGATTCGGATGAAGACCGAGGGATGAAGCGCGCGGCAAAGCCCCATGCCGGATCAACATCCCGTGCAAGGAGGCATGATGCATCCACGCACCATGCAAGCCCTGGGGTGTATCCTGATTGGGGCAGGGATGTTTCTGGTGACGGCCTTCCTGGGGTTCCTGGCGATCCAGGGCGTCCGGGGCGCGCTGACCCCGGGCGGCTTCGCCATCGGGGCCTTTTTGATTTTTCTGGTCTTCTCGCCCCTGATCGGCGCCGGGATCTATCTGGGGCAACGGGCCAGTGTGGCGGCCCGGGAAGCGGAGGAAGCCGAGAAGCAACGTCGGTTGCTGGGCATGATCCAGGCGCGGGGAAAGGTGGCCTTATCGGACCTCGCCCTGGAGCTTCGGGCGAGCCGGGATCAGGTGCGGGCGTGGATTTACGATCTGGTGCACCTGGGGCTCTTCTCCGGGTATATCAACTGGTCGGAGGGTTTGCTGTATTCCGCGGAGGCGGCGGCCCTGCGCGACGCGGGCAAGTGTCCGAATTGCGGCGGTGCGCTGGAGCTGGCCGGGAAAGGCGTGATCCGCTGTCCCTATTGCGGCACGGAGATCTTCCTCGCGTAGTGGATCGTCCTCTCCACGAGGTCGGGGAACAGGTGGATTTGTTTGATCAGCGGTAGTGCGGCTGGGGGTAGAGGGCGCTCCCTCTCGATGTTTTTTGGGCGGGCGAGGCCGCTGGACCGTGCAGCGTGAGGACCTGGCCCCTGATCCCGCTCGGTCGGAGGTTTTCGGGGGATGAGGGACAACCCTCCGGATGACTTCAGCTCCCTGAATCTGTGAAAGGGTGGAGGACCGATGGCGATCCGCGCGCGAACATTGAAGGAGGCGTTGAACCTGTTCGATCCCCGCGTGCCCTTATCCGGGAGGGCGCTGGCTGCCTATTACGTGGAACGGGCGGACGTGCCCACCCATGAGCTGAAGGCTTATCTGGAGGCGATGGACGAGCCGGTGAAGGTGCTCTTCTCCGGCCATCGGGGGAGCGGCAAGAGCACTGAACTCAACCGTCTGACGGGCCTTCTAAAAGGACGGTTCTTCATCGTGCATTTTTCGGTGCTGGAGATCTTGAATCTCACCGACCTGACCTATGTGGATCTCCTCCTCGCCATCGCGCTGCGCCTGCTCCAGCAGGCGACGGATGAGCGGATTCTGAAAGGCCGCAAGCGGGGCCTGGTGGGGATGGGGATGCTGGAAGATCTCTACCGCTGGCTCACCCATGAGATCGTGGAGGAGGAGATGGTGAGCCCCTCCCGGGAAGCTTCGGCCGAGGCCGCGCTGAACCTCCTG
>NZ_JANWXB010000416.1 GCF_025055495.1 Thermoflexus sp.
AGGGTTCGGCGGATGCCGCCCGGGGCTGGGCCGCGGCCTCTGCTTCCCCCCAAGGAAGCCGGCTGATAAAGCCATCGAGCCGCCGATGGGACCAAACGGCCGGCAGCGGCCCCCTTTGTCATCCCCTACGTTGGGATGTCGGGGAACAGCGCTTGCGCCTGGGGGCCAATGGGTCCGGCGCATACCGGCAGAGGGGTCCTTGTGCGCCGTGGCCTCTAGGCGCCCTGGATGCCGCGCCCTTCGTTGCGGGGATGCCATCGAAGCTCGCCCCTGGATGATCTCCAGAATTTACCCCGGAGCCTCAGGAGGTTCCCCATGTGCGGGATCGTCGGATATGTGGGGGGTCAGGACGCGGTGCCCATCCTGGTCGATGGCTTGAGACGCCTGGAGTATCGGGGCTACGACTCCGCCGGGCTGGTGGTGATCCAGCAGGGTCGTCTGGAGATCCGGCGGCGGGTTGGGAAGATCCGCCAGCTGATGGATCTGCTGGAGGCGGAGCCGGCCTCCGGGCCCATCGGGATGGGCCACACCCGCTGGGCCACCCACGGCGCCCCAGCGGATCATAATGCGCATCCCCATCGGGATTGCACTGGGCGCATCGCGGTGATCCACAACGGGATCGTGGAGAACTTCGCGGAGCTGCGCCAGGAACTGGAATCCCGCGGCCATCGGTTCACCTCCGAGACCGACACCGAGGTCATCGCCCACCTGATCGAAGAGCACCTTCGCGGCGGGGCCGACCTGGAGACCGCCGCCCGCCGGGCCTTTCAGGCTCTCCGGGGCGCCCACGCCATCGTGGCCCTCTCGGCGGACCATCCGGACCGCCTGCTCGCGGCGCGCATCGGCAATGCGGGGGGTGTGGTGATCGGCCTGGGGGAGGGGGAGACCTTCGTCGCCTCCGACATCCCGGCGATCCTGGAGCACACCCGCCGGGTGTTGTTCCTGGAGAACCGCCAGATGGCCGTCGTGCGCCGGGACGCCGTGCAGGTGATGACGTTAGACGGCCACCCGGTGACGCTCCCCGTCCACGTCATCCCGTGGGATCCGGTAGCCGCGGAGAGAGGGCCCTATCGGCACTTCATGCACAAGGAGATCCACGAGCAGCCCCGCGCGGTGACGGATACGCTCCGGGGGCGGGTGGACTTCGAGCGCGGGCGGGTGCTGCTGGAGGAGATCCCCCTCACGGCCCCGGAGGCGCGGCAGATCGAGCGCTTGGTCATCGTGGCCTGCGGCACCTCCTACTACGCCGGGCTGGTGGGCAAGTTCTACTTCGAGTCCCTGGCGCGCATCCCCACGGAGGTAGACTACGGGAGCGAGTTCCGGTATCGCGATCCGGTCCTAGGGAAAGGGACGGTCGTGCTGGCCATCTCGCAAAGCGGCGAGACCGTGGATACCCTGGCGGCGATGGAGCTGGCGCGGGAACGAGGGGCCCGGCTGTGGAGCATTGTGAACGCCATCGGATCTCAGGCGCACCGGATCGCCGACGCCTGCCTTCTGATGCACGCGGGCCCGGAGATCGGGGTAGCCTCCTCCAAGGCCTTCACGGCTTCCCTAGTGGACCAGTTGCTGCTCTCGTTGCGGCTGGCGGAGCTGCGGGGCACGATGGGCCCGGAGGCCATCCGGGAGCACGTTCGAGCCCTCGCCCGCCTCCCCGATCTCCTGGGTCAGGTCTTGGATCGGGAGGAGGCGGTGAAGCGAGTGGCCCAGGCGTTTTACCGGCATGAAAACTTTCTGTATCTGGGGCGAGGGCCGTTGTATCCGATCGCCCTCGAGGGGGCTTTGAAGCTCAAGGAGCTGAGCTACATCCATGCAGAGGGTTACCCAGCCGGGGAGATGAAGCACGGGCCCATCGCCCTGATCGACGAACGGATGCCCACGGTGGCCCTGGCGCTTCAGGATCCGGTGACGTATGAGAAAATGCTCAGCCAGATGGAACAGGTGCGGGCCCGGCGGGGGCAGGTGATCGCGCTGATCACCGAGGGAGATCGAACGGCCGCCGCTCGCGCCGATGTGGTCCTCGAGGCGCCGGCTGTCCCCCGATGGCTGGCGCCGATCGTGGCGGTGATCCCGTTGCAATTGCTGGCCTATCATATGGCGGTGTTGCGGGGATGCGATGTGGATCAGCCCCGAAACCTGGCCAAGAGCGTGACGGTGGAATGAGGCGCATGCCCATTTCTCCAGCATCCCGGCGGTGAGCCATGGGCCCGGGTCGTGAGCGGTGGTCCATTGTGATGATCGGCCCCTTCGGGTTGCGCGCCCGGGGGACGATGCGGGCGCGGGCGCTTCCGATGGCCCAGGCGCTGGCCCGCCGGGGTCATCCGGTGACCGTGATCCTGCCCCCCTGGCCGACCCAGGAGGAGGCGGGCCGATCGTGGGAGGAGGAGGGGGTGCGCATCCTCATCCTGCCAGCGCCCCATGGCCCGCCGTTCCATCTGCAGGTCGCCATCCGGATGGCGCGGGAGATCGTGGGACAGCGGCCAGACATCGTGCACGCCTTCAAGCCGAAGGCGTATCCGGGCTTCGTCCACTGGATCCTTCGGCATCTGCGCCGGGCGGGCGGCTTCCGGGGAGCCGTGGTGGTCGATACGGACGATTGGGAGGGGCCGGGGGGGTGGAACGATCGCCATCCCTATTCCCCATGGCAGCGCCGCCTCTTCGCGTGGCAAGAACGGTGGGGGATGACCCATGCCGATGCCCTTACGGTGGCCAGCCGGACTCTGGAGACCCTGGCCTGGGCGATGGGGATCCCGCCCCAGCGGGTGTTCTATCTCCCAAATGCCGCCTGGTTCGTAGGGCCGTCCCGCCCGTTGCCCGCTGCCCCCCCCACGGTCGTGCTTTACACCCGCTTTCTCGAGTTCCAGCTGGATCGCCTGATCCGGGTGATGGAAGCGCTTGCGCAACGTTCTTCTGCCCTGCGCTTTCTCTACGTGGGGCAGCCTCTGGGGAATGAGGAGGCGCGCTTTCGAGAGGCGGCGGCCCGGGCAGGCCTGCTTGATCGCATCGATTGGGAGGGATGGGTGGAGCCGGCGCGGCTCCCGCAGGTCCTGGGGCGCGGTCACCTCGCGCTCTATCTGATGGATGACGATCTGATCAACCGGGCCAAGTGCCCGATGAAGCTGATCGACCTGTTGGCAACTGGCCTGCCGGTGGTGGCCGATGCGGTCGGCCAGGTCCCTGAATATATTCGCCATGGAGAAACCGGGTGGCTGGTTCCGCCGGGAGAGGTGGGCGCGATGGTGGAAGCCGCGTGGAAGCTCCTGCAGGATCCGGAGGCCGCGTGGCGGATCGGCGAGAACGCGCGGCGGATGATCGATGTGGCCCATCGCTGGGCGCATCGACTCCCGGCCCTGGAGGCTGCGTATGCGGAAGCCCTCGCCCGCGCCAGTCGGTGACGCTCATCCGTTTCCCGGCCAATGCCGCGTGAAAACGAAAGGGGAAGGAGCAGGCGACAGGCCAGTGGGCACTGATCGTGTAATCGCCCGGATCTCCCGGATGTCTTCAGCGAGAGGACGCCCGTGGGCGGACGGAATCGGTGGTCCCGGATTGTGAACGCGCCAGCGGCGGTGCGGTGGGGGATGACGCTGCTCTGGATGGGGGTGATTTTCTTCCTCTCCTCCCAGCCGCATCTGCCGCGGGCGCCGGAGCTGTGGCTGGACACGCTGCTCAAGAAAACTGCTCACGGGCTGGAGTATGCGATCCTGGCGGTCCTGACGCGCTGGACCCTTCGAGGGCATGGCGTGGCCCATGCGGATCGCTGGGCCTGGGGGTGGGCGGTGCTGTATGCCCTCACCGATGAGGCCCATCAAGCGCTGGTCCCCGGCCGTCATCCAAGCGGCTGGGACGTGCTGGTCGATGGTCTGGGGGCGGCCATCGGGCTGTGGCTGGTGAAGGAGGGGCCAGAGATCCCATCGGATGGGGACGGTTCAGGCGCATACACCGCTAACTCGTAACGCGGTATGATCCATCGTCGGGAGGGGATGTGACCATGCCTCGGCTGAACCATGTGGCGATCGTGGTGGAGGATCTGGAAACGGCGCTTCCGTTCTTTCGGGATCTCCTGGGCCTGCCGCTGGATCGGGTGGCCGATGTGCCGGCAGAGGAAGTCCGGGTGGCCTTCTTCCCGATGGAAGGCGGGGAGATCGAACTGGTTCAACCGACGAATTCCGAATCCGGGGTGGCGCGCTTCCTGGCCCGTCGGGGGCCTGGGCTGCACCACATTTGCTTGGAGGTGGAGGACCTGGAGGGCGCGCTGGAGCGGCTGCGGGCGGCCGGTGTCCAATTGATCCACGAAGCTCCCCTGACAGGGCAGGGTGGGACCCGGTATGCGTTCATCCACCCGAAGAGCGCCTTCGGGGTGCTGGTGGAGCTCTATGAGCGACCCCGGGCGGGGTCCTGATCCGCCTTCCGGGTTCGGGTGGCGACGTCG
>NZ_JANWXB010000003.1 GCF_025055495.1 Thermoflexus sp.
TCCGGCGGGAGCTCAAACCGGCAGGCGCCGGCCGCCGCCCAACCCGGCGGCTCGCCCCCGCCGGCCCCGCACGGACCGGGCTCTGAATTTGAAGGATGGACAACCCACAGGGTCGGGGGGCCTGGGGCGGAGCCCTCGACCGCCAGCAGCAAGAGGCCGAAGCCTGCTTCCTGAGACGCCGAAAGGAAAAGCGGGTTAAAGCCCTTCTGCCGCTCGATCTCCTCCAGGGTGCCCCGCTGCGCCTCGAGGTCGACCTCCACCCGCCCTCCTTGGATCCGAACCCCGCGCACCGTCACTTGATACGAGCCCAGGATGGCGGTCTGCCCGGCCGACATGCGGGGGACATCCTGGATCTCGGCGATGGAAAGGCGCGCCGGGGGCGGGGTGGGGGGCTCGATGGGTTCGGCTTCCGGCGGGGGCGACGGCTCCAGGGCGCACGCGCCGAGCATCCCGACGATCAGCGCCACGCATATCCGGCGTCCCATCTCCCCTCCTTGTCCACCTTCGGATCCCTTCCCATGAGAAACGGAACGAGGCAGCGGCGCCGTCCGCCCCCGACTCCCCGCCCTTTCGGTCGACCTTCGGTCCTGACCGCCGGGATCGGTTCTGGGCGCCGGAACGCTACCGGCGGAGGAGGGGCAGGTAGGCGCAAGAGAGCGCCGCCCGGGATCGGCCGATGAAGTCCACGGCCAGGTCCCGGATCCCGTCTTCATTGTATTTCATCGGGCCATACGCCATGAAGGCGAACATCCGCAGGCCCTTCCGCCACATCTCCCGGATCCACGCTGGGTTGCGCATCCGCAGCAGGTCGTCCCGCATGACATCCAGCCGCTCATGGCCGGGCAGGCCCGCGTTGTAGTGGGCGAGGCCGATGGGCTTGCCGTAGGCTGAGAAGAACTCCACGTTGATCTGAATCTGGTCGGGGTTGCCCAGGCCGCCGTTCTCGTGGGGGAGCCGGCCGATCATGCTCTGGAAGAAGATCCAGTCGGACTGGGCGATCAGGGGGTGGAAGAGGCGGATGAGGCTGCGGCCGGCCTGCTCAGCGGGCGTGTTCACGTCGAAGGTGGCCAGCCAGCCCCCGAAGCCGATCCCGACCTGAGCCTGCGGCATCTCGCTCCGGATGGCAGCCATCGCCTCCATGAGGCGGGGGATGAGGGCCTCATAGTATTCCGCGGTGGTGGCGTTGTATCGGTCGGAATACGCCAGAGGATCAGCACACGCGGGATCGTAGCGGCAGGCGGGATAGGTGGAGAACTCCGTGGCCAGGACGAAATAGACCGTCCGCGGATAAGCCGAGAGCAGCGCTGCCAGGGCCCGGACGTCCTGGACGAACTGGGAGGAGATGTGGTAGTCGCCGCGGGTGGGCGGGCCGTAGTGAACGCTCTGGCCATCATAATTCTCCCAGGTGATGATCATCAGGTCATAGCCCTGGGCGGCCCATTGGGCGAAGCGGCCGGCGGCGGCCCAGTGGTGGAAATACAAGAGGTCTCCCCGCACGGTCCCGGAGGCGGGGTCGCGGTAGCCGTTGAACCAGGCGACGACCAAGTCGGGGCGGAGGGCGGCGAGGACAGGTGGGGCTTCGGGGTCGTCGCCGTCAATCAGGCGGCCGGGGTCATCGCCGAGGCCGATGCGGAAGGCGGGGCAGCCGGCGGCTGCCGAGGCGGAGGATAGGGAGCGCACGGCCAGGGCGGGCGGGGGAGGCGGCGATGGAGGGCGGAGGAGGGAGGCGAGGAGCAGACCGGCCAGAAGGGGCGCGATCCATCGGCGGGGAACCGGGCGCAGCTTAGAGCATCTGGGCATCACGCCTGAGCTCCGGGCGAAGGGAATGAAGGGCGTGCGAGGCGGCTTGGGATGAACGCGGCGGCTCCCGGGCGGGCCTTCAGAGGGCGTTTGGAGGGGCGGGGCGATCTTGCGCTCGCCAGACCGGGCTTCGGCCTCAGCCCTCGCCGCTCAGCGCCATCCCAGCTCTACCGCGTCCTTGCAGGTTTTGCTGCTTTCTCCCCGATAGCCGGTGGCTCCAAGCCCAGTTTCCCGGTTTCAATGCCACTACGGCTTTGCTGCTTTCTCCTCCAGGAGGGGCGAGCTCTCCTTCCGGGGGAGTTCGTTTCAACGCCACCACGGCTTTGCTGCTTTCTTCCCTGAGGAGATCCGGCCATTGCTCCCACCCCTCGTTTCAATGCCACCACGGCTTTGCTGCTTTCCCTCCCGGGACGGGCGCAGGCCTGTGTCCTCAAAGCGGTTTCAATGCCACCACGGCTTTGCTGCT
>NZ_JANWXB010000082.1 GCF_025055495.1 Thermoflexus sp.
CGCACCGCCCCCGAAAGATCTTTTCTTCCCCCTCCTCACGGCCCTCTGGGCCGTGGGGAGGGGGAAGAAAGGGGGGAGGGGGCATCGCCTTCCGGACTCGCTTCGGTTCCTCCAATCCCCAGTTTATAACTGGACAAAGCACTACGTTATCGAAGAGCGATTCGTTCTTCAGAGAACGTGGGCCGCCGGCCGGGCCCGATGGTGGACAGGGCGTTTCAGATCCTCCCACATCGCTTCACGGCATGGGAGCAGCGAAGTGGGAGGAGGAGGTCCCTTCCGGCGGTCGGGCCGTTCGCTCCCGGCTCATGCGAAGGGGGCCAATCCCTGTTGAGGAGGGCATGGATGCCGGACTGGATGCGCTGGCAGATCGAGTGGATCGTCCAACTGCAGGCGCTTCAGCCGCCATGGGCCATCCCCTTCTGGCGCCTCATGTCATTCCTGGGGGAGGAGCAGGCGTTCCTCCTGATCCTTCCTGCCCTGCTCTGGGGCTATCGAAAGCGTGAGGCGCTCTACACGGCCAGCGGGCTCCTGCTGGGCAGCTACCTCACGTTCGTCCTCAAAGATCTCTTCGCCACGCCCCGTCCTTTCCATGTCGCCCCGGATCAGGTCCGGGTCCTCCTGCCTGGGGGGGAGGCCCTGGGCTACGGGCTTCCCAGCGGGCATGCGCTGAACGCCGCGGCGCTGTGGGGGACGCTGGCCGGGATGATCGGGCGGCCATCGTTCACTCTGTCGGCCATCGCGCTGGTCTTCCTGATCGGCTTCTCCCGGATCGTCCTGGGCGTCCATTTCGTCCACGATGTGCTGGCAGGCTGGGGGATCGGAGCGATGGTGGCTTTCCTGATGGCCCGCCAGGCCCCCCTCTGGATCCCCCGTCTGACCGCCTCCCGTCGGCGGAGCCTTCTTCTGGCGACGGGGATCGTCCTCCTGCTTTTCCTGATCCACGGAACGCGGGAGACGGCGGTGCCATTGGGCGCCTGGCTGGGGATGGCGTGGGGGGCGATCGGGGAATCCTGGAGGAACGGTTTCGATCCCGGTGGGCCAGCGGCCCAGCGGGGCCTGCGCCTGGCGTTCGGCCTGCTCACCCTGGGGGCGGTCTATGGAGGTTTGACGCTGGCGTTTTCGCTGCTTCCGCCTTCCCTTTCCGGGGAACCTGCCCTGCGGCTATTGCGTTACGCGGGGATCGGCCTCTGGGTGACCTGGGGCGCGCCGGTGGCCTTCCTCCGGCTGGGATTGGCCCGAAACCAGCGGACGATACAGGGCCTCCCGACGGATCCCTGACCAAGGCACCTCTAAGATCACCGTGGTCCCTACGCCGGGCTGGCTCTGGATCTCCAGACGCCCGTTGAGCAGATAGGCGCGCTCCTCCATATTGCGCAGGCCAAAACCGGGTTGAGCCTCCGGGCCGAACCCGCGGCCATCATCGGCGATCTGGATCCGGAGCTGGCCGTCTTGCAGGGCGGCGGCGATGCGCACCCGTCGAGCGCGGGCGTGGCGGACCACGTTGCTCAGGGCCTCCGAGACGATGGCAAGGATGTGGCGCAGCTGGGCCGGCGGCAGCTGCGCATCCGAAGGGATCTGCCAGTCGGTTTCCACATCCATCAGGGCGGACAGGCCATATTCCCGGATGAGGCGCTCCAGCCCATCGATCAGGCTGGCCATCGCCGGGCGCACCTGGAGCTCCTGGAGGATCTCCCGCAGGCTCTGCACCGCCTGATCCAGCAGGCGAACCACCGGGTTCAGGGCGCTGGCCGTGGCGGGTTCCGCCTGAGCCTGGACGTTGCGGATCAGCAGGCCGGCCCCATAGATCATCTGGAGGGTGCGGTCGTGCAGCTCCCGGCTCATCCGCTCCCGCTCGCTGGCCAGGATCTGGGCCTCCTCCAGACTGCTCAGCCGGCTGCTCAGCTCGATCTCGAAGATCTCCAGCGCCCGCAACATGCCCGCCACGAGGACGATGCCCGCCAAGCTGCGGAGCAGGAAAACCGGCACGCCCGCGAGGTTCTGCACCGCTTCTTCGTTGATTGAGTTCAAGGGAAAGATGGGAACGGGGGGCCCGACCAGCCCGGCCAGGAGGCTGTAAGCGGCGATCGCCAACCCGGTGGTGCGCAACATGCCAACGATGTGCGGCCGGGCCAGGGGGATCAGGAGGTGAAAGGTGTGGCGGCGCAGGGCATAGGCCGCCAGCATTCCGCCGGGGAGGCCCAGGAAGTAGCGCGCGCCGGCCTCCACCCAGCGCTCCCATTCCAGAAGGGGAAGCGCGGCCAGAAGCCCCAGGGCGAAGGCCCCTGCGCCCCATGCCAGGAACAGGACGAGCCCGATGGGCCGCAGCCACCCCCAGCGCGGTCCGAGGGGAGCGACGATGTCGGCGCCGAACTCAAACAGGCAGAGGAAGGCCAGGGCCAGGGCCATGATCCGTCCGACCATCAGGATGCTCCCGGCCTCCGCCGCGATAGGCGAGCGAAGGGGCAGAAGGAACGCGTCGCTCCATTCATACACGGCATGAAGGATCCCGAAGCCGGCCAGCCAAGGAAGGCTGCGGGCCAGACGCAGGCGGCTATGGCCGCGGGATTGCAGAAGCAGGCTGAGGCCCAGCGTGTAATAGACCAGGCCAGCGAAAAAGCGCAGGGCCGGCTCCTGAGCCATGAACAGATCCCGGATCATCGCCTGGAGCTCCTCCGATCTCGAAACGCAGGAAAACAACGGCGTGCGGGCGAGCCACTTCGCCCCCACACCTCACCATGGAAGGCGGTTCAGGAAAATCCAGTCATAATTCCACTGATAGCCCTCCGGCGGAACCCGAAACGTCAGAAGCGCATGGCCTCCCCCCTCCCAGAATACCTTGTAGTGCCCCGGCGCGAGAGGCTCTCCCCACTCCCAGATCTCCGCCACGATCTCCCCGGCCGATCGAGCGCCCGGGAACCATCCCTCCGGAGGCGTCAGCGTCACGACCGTTCCGTCCGGGAACCGAAGCAGCAACCGATGCGTGTCGTCCGGTACGGATCGGTCCGCCCGCCAGACCAGGTGCACCCGCCACCGCGGCCGGCCGTCGATCTCCGTGCGCCACGCGCCGCTTTCCAGCAGGGTGATCCCGTCCCGGAGCACACGCCCCGAGCGCCGGGAGGCGTCCAGAAGCGGGCGGATCTCGACGAAGCCGATCTGCGCCGCGTCCGTCCCGGTCTCCGTCCGCAGGCGCCGCCATCCGGATTCCACCGGCTCATACAGGCCGACCATGATTTGATACCGGCCCGCCGGGAGAAAGGGAGGCACGGCGATGGCGAGGGTCTGGGTGATCCACGACCCGGCTTCCCACCGCTCCGTGGGTGGCTCCGGCTCCCGATCCGTCCCGGCCCGATAGCGCCCGGCCTCATCCCAGAGATGAGCGAAGACCACATAGCGGCGGGCCACGGAACGTTCCGCCCGCCAGCGCAGACCCACCCGAACGCTGCCCCGGGGCCCGGCGACCGGGTCCGGGAGGGCCACGGCCTCCAGGAGGATGCCCTCCTCGAAGCGGATCTGGACAGGCTGCCAGGAGGGGGCATCGGGCCAGGGGACGAAGCGGAAGATCTCGGCCATCGGATACCAGGCATGGCGATCGAAAGGCCCCTGCCGGGCCAGGGCCTCCGCCACCGGCCGGTAAAGCGCCTGAAAGAACGTCACGCCGACCAGCCACGTGGGTTCCTGGAGGCGATCCCCCGGGTTGGCGAGATCCGCCATCGCCATCAGACGGGAGCGGGTCTCCGGGTAGAAGAGGGCCATCTCCGCCTGGTTCCAGTAGCCGTGGAAGACCATGCGGTCAGCGGGATGCGCGAGGGCGTGGAGGGTGGCATAGAGCTCCCGCTGGGCCTCCACGTAGATGGGCGCGTTCGCATAAACCGCCCAGGTTCGTCCGATGCCGTAAATCCCCAGCATGAGGAACAGCGGGGGCAGGATCCATCGCCATCGGCGGCCCCAGCCGATCGTCAACGCCCATACGTAAAACGGCAGCATTGGGGAAAAATACCGCGCGGCGTAAAAGGGGAAGCGCGTGGTCAGCGCCAGCCCGATCCCGAGGGGAATCGCCATCGCCAGCCCAAGGCGGAGCGTTCGAGGGGAGATGGCCGTCGCCAGCCCGAGGGCCGCGATCGTCGCCCCCAGCCAGCCCAGCGCGCCGTCGGCCCCGATACCGATCCCCAGCGCGCCCATCAGGTTCGCCAGGACCTCGACGGGGCTGGGCCGAACCGGGATCCGCGTTAGGGTGCGCACGGTGTGGGCCAGCGAAGGGCCCAGCGCGCTGGCCGACCAGAGGAACAGGGGAAGGACGGCCAGGGTCAGGAGAAGGGCTTCGCGAAGCCAGGAGCGCGGGCCTTTGGCCATCAGGCGCTGGGCCGGGAGGAAGAACGCCCCATAGAAATGCGTGAGGGTCAGCGCCCAGGCGCTGAGCAGCCATCCCCGATCGCGCCCGCGCAGCGCCTGCCATGCCCCTAGGGCGCTCCAGGCGATGGCCATGGAATACATCCGGCCGAGGGTGGCCAGGGCGAAGAACAGCGGATTCAGCGCAAGAAGGAGCATCGCCAGCGCCCCCGCGCGGGGGCCGGCGGCCGCCTTCACCAGACGGTAGACGAGCGCCAGGGCCAGGAGGGCGAAGAACGGCGAAACGAATTTCAGCGCGAAGGGATGCGGGACCAGCTGGAGCCATCCCCAGAGCAAAACGTAATAAAGCGGGGGATGGCTATCCCGCGCCACCGCCCGCAGGGTGTCCAACAGATCGTAGATCCGCACAATGGCGCCGTGGGCCTCATCATTGTGCACGAAACCAGGGGGGAGCGCGATCAGATAAAACGCGAACGCAAGCGCGAGAAGCCCCAGGGGGATCGCCCGGTATCCCCATCCGCTCAGCAGGACGGCGAAAATCGAATTGGACTTGCTCCGGTGCGATGCCGCCATCGGCGTTTCCGTAGATCCCCAAAGTTCTTCCATCCAGGCTTCCGAGGATCGTGCTTTGCCCATTTTTCATTTGGGGGTTTCGGGGGCGGTGTGGGGGGCCTTTGGCCC
>NZ_JANWXB010000122.1 GCF_025055495.1 Thermoflexus sp.
ACTCGCCTGCGGGTTTTGAGGCTGGGGTGGCGCCGTCGGCGGCGCCCCAGCCCCCAAAAAAGATTTTTGCTTATCTCACCCCACAGTTGCTGGCCCGGGGGGAGAGAGGGGAAGGGGGGAAGGGGCCTAAGCTGGCTTCCCCCCGAAGACGCTTGGAACAAAAGCCCTGCTGCGGAGGTCCGATGGGCTCTGTGATTTTATATATTGAAGATAACTTTGAAAACCGGTTGCTGGTCCGGCGGATCCTGGAGGTGGAGGGATATCAGGTGGTGGAAGCGGAGGACGGGCCCAGAGGGCTGGAGTTGGCCCGCTCGCTGCGCCCCGATTTAATCCTCGTGGATCTCCATCTCCCGGATATCGACGGCTACGAGCTGGTCCGCCAGTTCAAGCAGATGCCGCATCTCCAGGGCGTCCCCATTGTGGCCCTTACGGCCGATGTGATCCGCGGCACGCGGGAGCGGGCGCTGGCCACCGGCTGTGACGGCTACATCCCCAAGCCCATCGATGTGGATGCGTTGCCGGAGCAGATCGCTGCTTTCCTGAAGAACGAGGAGGCGCATCATGGCCGGTGAACCGATGCGGCCTCCGGTAGACCCCCGTGAGGCCGCCGTCCTGGTGGTGGAGGACAACCTTCAGAACTTCGTGTTAATCGCCCGCCTTCTGGGTTATCTCGGGGTGCGGGATATTCAATGGAAAGCCTCGGGATGGCAGGTCCTGGAGTTCGCGGGACAGCTGCCCCGCATTGATCTCATCCTGCTGGACATCCATCTTCCCTATGAAGATGGATACGAAGTGCTTCGCCAGATCCGCGCGGACCCCCGTTTCCGGGGCACCCGGGTGGTGGCGGTCTCGGCGGAGGCCACGGAGGACAATATGCGGCGGGCCCGGGAGGCCGGTTTCGACGGCTTTATCGGGAAGCCGATTGATCCCGATGCCTTCCCCGATCAGATCCGGCGGATCCTCGCCGGTGAGGGGGTGTGGACCCTGGGCTGAGGAGGAGCGAAGATGGTCATGCGGATTTGGAGCTCGTGGCCCTTGCGCTGGAAATTCCTGGCCGGCTTTGTCCTGATCGTTCTAGTCAGCGTGGTCGGGACGGTGGAGGTGGCCGAGCGCCTGCTGGAGAGCACCCTTCAGAGACGGATCGTCGAAGAATTCCAGGGGATCGCACGAACCCAGCGGGCGGCTCTGGAGCAGAACCTCTGGCATGAGATAGAGAGCCTGAGCATGGGGGCGGAGGAAGAAACCCTGGTCTTCGAGGCGATCGATCATTCCGCCCGCTATGCGGATCCGACCTTAAGAGCCTATATGATCCAGCAAGAGGAATTCCTCTGGAAGACCCAGCCCACCTCCGGTTTGCGGCGGCGAGTCCTGCAGGGCCCGGCGGCGGAAAAGCTCCGTGCCCTTCGAGGCCGCCTCTCCGGTCACCTTCATCTCCTCTTAACCGATGCCCATGGCGTTCTAATTGCGGCTACGGAGCCCACCCGGGCTTATCGCTTTGACCAGGAGCCGTGGTGGCAGGCCGCCTGGAATCAGGGACGGGGTGCTCCCTATATCAGCACGCTCCACTTTGACGAGGATCTTCAGACCTCGGTGGTTTATCTGGCGGTTCCTGTCTATCGTCGGGACACCCATCAGGCCGTGGGGGTGCTCCGAAGCGCCTATGGGGCTTCCCAGATCTTCGGGATCCTCAGCCAGTTTCGGACGGGCCAGACCGGCCGGGCGCTGCTCATCGATCGCGATGGGACGGTCCTGATGGACCCCATGGGGTTGCTTCATCGGGACCAGCGGGTGACCGATCTTGCCCCGATTCTGGGTGGGGGGGCGAGGCCAGAAGGAGGCCTGCTCGCTTCGGAATGGCTGATTGCGTATAGCCGGGTGGGGATGGGGATCGGTCATCGATTGCCATCCCTGGAGGAGCGCGGATGGATCCTGGCTGTGTTGCAGCGAGAAGATGAGGCGATGGCTCCCGTGGCACATCTGGGCCGCCAGGCCCTGCTCTGGACGCTGGCGCTGGGGGGGATCGCCATCGCCCTGTCCTTCCTGGCTTCCGCTTCCCTGACCCGACCTCTCGGACAACTGACCGAGGCCGCTCGTCGTCTGGGAGCCGGTCAGCTAAGCGTTCGCGTTCCGGTCACCTCGCGGGATGAGCTGGGGGTGCTGGCGGAAACGTTCAACACGATGGCCCTACAACTCCAGGACCTCTACCAGAACCTGGAGCGCCGGGTCCAGGAACGGACCCATCAGCTCCAGACGGCGGCGGAGATGGGCCGCCTGATCGCCTCCATGCTGGATCTGGAGGAGCTGTTGCGCACGGCGGTGAATCTGATCCGGGATCGCCTGGGGTATTATCACGCCTCGGTGTTTCTGATCGACGAAAGCGGCCAGTGGGCGGTGCTGAGGGAGTCCACAGGAGAGGTCGGCCGGAAACTCAAGGAGCGAGGTCATCGTCTGGCCGTGGGTGGCCAGAGCATCATTGGGTGGGTCACCGCGAACGGGCGTCCGCGGGTGGCTCAGCGGACGGCGGAAGACCCCGTTCACTTCAAGAATGAATTGCTTCCGGAGACGCGAGCGGAAGCGGCTTTCCCGCTGAGGATCGGCAAGCGTGTGATTGGGGCGCTGGATGTGCAGAGCACGCTGGAGGGGGCATTTGACCTGGGGGCGCTTTCGGTGCTCCAGACCCTGGCCGACCAACTGGCCGTCGCCATCGAGAACGCCCGCCTCTACCAGCGAACCCAGTTCACGCTGGAGGAGACTCAGGCCCTTTACCAGGCCACTCACGATCTGACCTCCGCGGCGTCCATCGAGGCGGCCGCTCGGGCATTGCTCGCCCATCTCCCCACCCAGGGGGTAGATCGTTATGTATTGACGCTGGTGGAGGACCCGGACGCCCGCCCGGAGGACCGGGCCCTTCAGGCGCGGTTGATCTGGGATCGAGATCGGGGCTTGTTCGCAGATATCCGACGCTATACGAGCGCGGATGTGCCCATTATCGCCCGCGAGCCCACCCGGGAGCCGATTTTCGTCCCGGATGTGGCCACGGATCCCTGGCTGGATGAGGTCAGCCGTTCATTCTATCTTCGGCATCGCGTGCGCTCCGTCGCTTTCTTCCCTCTTTGGGCCGGGGATGCGTTTTGGGGCTGGTTGATCGCTCAGGGGGTCAACCAGCCCCTGGAGCTGGAGGATTCAACCATCCGCCGCATCCGGGCGCTGACGGACACCGCAGCGGTGGTCTTTCAGAATCAGATCCTGCTGGAGCGCCTCAAGAGGCAGTTGCGCGAGCAAACGCTGCTGTATGAGGTCTCTTCCGCCCTGACCCAGGCGGGCGATCCGGTGGAGTTTCTAACCCAAATCTGTCGCGCTTTCACGGTCGGGTTAGGGGTCACCAGCGCCTATATCACCCATGCCACATCGGATGGCTCGCAGTTCTTGGTCATCGGTGAGTTCTATGCCCCCGATGCTTCCCCCCAAGAGCGGGTTCCAGACATCGGTGTTTACTATCGTTATGAGGATTATCCGATTTATGCTCAGATGCGATCCTCCCGGCAGCCCGTGGTGTTCCGCCGCAGCGAGGTGGAGGCCCGGGGAGCTCCAGAGGCCAGGTTGCTCGCCCAATATGATGGGCGCACGGTTCTTCTGATCCCGCTGACGGTCGGAGACCGATATTATGGCCACATCGAGGCGTGGGATAGCCGGTGGGAGCGCTGGTTCTCCGATGAAGAGATCCGGCTGGCGATGACGCTGGCTCAGAGCGCTTCCCTGGCCATCCAGCGCATGGAGCTCTTCGCGGAGACGGAGCGCCGCGCACGCCTCCTGCAAACGGCATCGGAAGTCAGCCGGATCGCCGCGACGATCCTGGATCCGGAGCGCCTGATGAACGAAGCGGTGGAGCTGATCCGGGATCGGTTCGGCTACTACTACGTAGGCTGGTTCGTCCCGGATGCGGAAGGGAAATGGATGGTCCTGGCCGCCGGGACTGGGGAGCCGGGCCGGATCATGAAGGAACGGGGCCATCGGCTGGAGATCGGGGGGCAGTCGATGGTGGGCTGGGCCGCCGCCCATCGCCGGGCGCGGATCGCCCTCGATGTCGGCCTCGATCCGGTTCGCTTTGCGAACCCACTGCTCCCCCTCACTCGCTCCGAGATCGCCCTGCCCATGATTGTGCGAGGAGAGCTAGTCGGGGTTCTGGATATCCAGTCCGAGCAGCCTGCCGCGTTCACTGAGGAAGACATCCGGGCCCTCCAGGTAATGGCAGATCAGCTGGCGACGGCCTGGCAGAATGCCCGGCTCTACGCCCAGGCGCAGGATCAGGCCCGGGAGCTGGCGACGCTCCATCGCTTGGCTATGGAGTTCTCCCGTTCCCTGAACCTGGTGGAGATCCTGGAGGCGGTGTGTCGGGCCTTCGTGGAGGTGCTGGGCGCGGATCACAGCGGGGCGGTCCTCTGGGAGAAGGGACAAGACTATGGGATCGTGGTGGCCGAGCATCCTCCCCGGGGCTCCCTGGGCG
>NZ_JANWXB010000145.1 GCF_025055495.1 Thermoflexus sp.
GGCCCTCTGTGTTGGGGGGGGTGGGTTTGGGGGCTGTTTCAAAAAAATTTTGGGGGGGGTGGGGGGGGGCCCCCCCCCCCCCCCCACCATCCCCGAAAACCTCCAAATTAAAAATGGACGCGGTTAGGAGAGCGGGACGGCGAAGACTCTCGCCCCTCTATCCCGGTTTACTTCTCCGGATGCGGCACCCGCGCCACCAGGACCTCCTCCGAATCATCCCCTTGCGCCACCTCCAGAAAGCCGGGCATCGGGCCGATATCCCGATACCCCCGATCCTTAGGCGCCAGAGCGGCATCCCGTGCGATGAGCGCGGATTGCCCATAAAAGGCCAGATCGAAGAGGGTTCCCGTCATCATCGGATTGATGGCATAAGCGAAGCGGCCCTCCTGAACCGTCGCCGCCCACGCCCCTCGAAGCCAGTCCGCCTGTTGCTCGCGCGTCCAGGGTCCGGGGTTGGCGGAAGGCTGGACCAGGATCTCGGCCCCCAAGCGCGCCAACCGCTCCCGCACCGGGGATTCCGGCGCAAAGGCGTCCAGGCAGATCGCGATCCCTACCCGGCCGACTTCGGTCGGGAACACCTGGACTTCCTCTAAGCGCCCTGGGGTCAAATCCAGGCCCTGAGGGCCCTCTAGGTCGATCAGGGCCACCTTCCGTTGAAGGCCGATCAGGGATCCGTCCGGCCCGAAGAGCGCGGCGGTGTTATAGACGGAGGGTCCGTGGGGGCGCAGGGCCTCGGGGCGGGAGCCCGAGGCGAACGGGATTTCCGCCAGCGGGGCGGAGCCTGCGACCAGCGTCACGCGATATTTCCGGGCGAGAGCGGAGAACGTGCTCAGATAAAGTCGAACAAGCCGTGGCTGGACGGCGAGCAACAGGGCCCGGGCCCAGCCGACCCGATAGCGAAGCCGATAAGCGAGGGCGGGGAGAAATTGCCGGCGCAGGGCGAAGGCCATCGCCCTCGCCATCGTGGGTTGATCCCGAAGCCCTGGGGGAAGGACGGCCAGCGCGGCCAGCAGGCCCACATCCTCCGGAAAGGCCACCAGCGCCGGCTCTCGTGGATCCAGCCGATCTGCCGCCCGGGCCATCAGCCCATCCATGCGGGAGGCAAAAGCGGTAGGGGAGGATCCATCTTGGCAGGACCAATGCATCTGAAGGGCGACCAGCTGGATCAAGGCTGGACCTCCGGCGTGGGGTGGGGAGCGGCGGTGGAGAATGCTTCCTCTCCGGTCCGATCGCTTCTCCATCGGGGAGGGCTTTGACCAAGGAGATAGGACGTCGGTGGTTTTCTCCCCTCCCAGTGGCCCCTGGCAAGAGGGGAGAAAAACACTTTTGGGCTGGAACACCGCCGAAGGCGGCACCCCAGCCCGACAACCCGCGGGAGAGCCCGGAAGTTGTGCATCGTGTCTGGAGTTTAGGGTTTTTCACGTGCAGGAGTGGCCGCGTTCCGATACAGACCCTGGGCGTAGATATAGGCCTCTACCTCAGGGGGGACCAGATATCGGATCGAACCTCCGCTTTTCACACGCCGCCGCAGATCATGGGAAGCGATGTCCAGAAACGGGGCGTCCAGCCAGAGCAGCCGTTTGCTGATTCCCGGCAACGCCTGTTCCAGAAGCGGCATGTGGACCACATATCCGGGCCGTGGCATCACAGCCAGCCAGGTCATCTGGATCAGGCGATGAGGCTCCCGCCACCGAGGAAGATCCACCAGTGAATCGGATCCCATCAGAAAAAAGAACTCCGCGTCCGGATAAACAGCCTGTAGGTGAGCTAACAGATCGACGGTGTAATGCGGACCCGGGCGATCGATGTCGGCCCGGGAGATCTCGAAAAACGGATTGCTCGCAATGGCCATGGCCAGCATGTTCAGGCGGTGCTCAATGGGCGTAACTTCCGCTGCCGGCTTATGTGGAGGTTGCGCCGCCGGGATAAACAGCACCCGATCCAGACCCAGCTGGATCCGGGCCTGTTCCGCCAGCACCAAGTGCCCGTAATGGGGTGGATCGAAGGTTCCTCCCAATAGGCCTAAGCGGTTCATTCAAAGCACTCCAGATCCCGTAAGAGGATTGATTCCTTTCAAGGAGCCGAGCGAGACCACACCGCCTCTTCTCATCAGCTCCCAGCTGCGTAACTTCTATGCGCAACAAGTCCATTGGGATGAGAGCGGAATCGTTACGAACGCTTCCCTACATCCGCCCAATCTACCCATTCCAGCTCCACATCACCGATATAGACGGTATCCCCTGGTTGAACCCCTGCCCGTTCCAGAGCTTCGATGACTCCCAGTCGCTCCAGCTGACGGTGCAGGTGCAATAGGCCTTCCTCGGAGTCCAGGCGGGCCCTTCGCACCGCCTTTTCAGCCGCTGTTCCCAGAACCCTCCATCCGTTTCGCTCGCGGATGACCTGAACAGGGGTTTCCCGCCGGAGAAGGGGCGGAACGGCCGGCTGGAGCGGGGGCGGGGGCGGCGCCTCCTGCAACCGCTTCCAGGCTTCCCACATGAGGGCCTGGGTACCCTGTTTCGTCGCCGCGGAGATCGGATGAACCTGGAGGCCCCGGGCGGCGAAGGCCGCTTCCACCTCCGGCCACCGGGCCTGAACCTCCGGCAGATCCATCTTATTGAAGGCGATGATCTCCGGCCGCTTCAACAGATCCGGGTTGTAGTGGCCCAGCTCCGCCCGGATCGCCTCGTAATCCGCCACCGGATCCGCGGCGAGGCCATCCAGCAGATGGAGGAGAACCCGGGTGCGCTCGACATGGCGCAGGAAGGCAAGCCCGAGGCCGACCCCTCGATGGGCCCCCTCGATCAAGCCTGGCAGGTCTGCCAGCACGAAGGAGGCGGTATCATTCAGCACCACGACCCCCAGGTGCGGATGGAGTGTGGTGAAGGGGTAATCCGCGATCTTCGGCCGGGCCGCCGTCACCGCGGCCAGCAAAGTGGATTTCCCAGCGTTGGGCTTGCCGATCAACCCGACATCCGCCAGGAGACGCAACTCCAGATGGAGACGACGGAACTCTCCTGGCTCCCCACGCTCTGCGATCCGGGGAGCCTGATTGGTCGGGCTGACAAAGGCGGCGTTTCCCCGCCCGCCCCGCCCCCCCCGGGCGACGATCACGACCTGATCGGGTTGGGTGAGATCCGCCAGGATCTCTCCCGTGTCTGCATCCCGAACCACGGTCCCGGGCGGGACTTCCAGGATGAGGTCCTCTCCGCTGGCCCCCGTTTTCCGACCTCCACGGCCGTGGCGGCCGTTCTCGGCCCGGAAATGGCGATGGCGATAATAGTAAGCCAGGGTGTTCAGATGGGGATTCACCCTCAGAATCACATCCCCACCCTTGCCTCCATCGCCCCCATCCGGCCCTCCCATCGGGACATACTTCTCACGCCGGAAGGAGACACACCCATCTCCCCCATCGCCGGCCTTCACTTCTATGATCACTTCATCACAAAAAAGCCACGGTTCACCCATTGGGATCCTCCTTATCCTTTTCATTTTAATCCAGTTGGGTTCATCGTTAGCTCTTCCTTGGGGAGGCGGGATCCGGGCTTGGAATGCCCGACCGGTGTTCGTGAGGAGTTCGGGCACTGGCATGCCGGATTCCGAACGTAGGGGTTGTGCAGTTGAGGACGCAGCGGCCAGGGCCGGATGACTCCGTCTTCCCATCCCTCCTTCCCCCAGCTCAGAGGGCCGTGGGGAAGAGGACAATTCATGCCTGACCCTTGAAACGAGAAAGCCCGTGTTGGTAGTCCGGCACAGGGCGAAGCGGAGGGCTCGTCCTGGTCGTTTTCAAAAAGAGAACGGGCCCTTATGTGCCCTATTACGAACGAAAAGGTTCATGTTTGTAGTAGGGCACGTAAGTGCCCGTTGTTGGAATGGGACATGTAAGTTGTATAGGGCATCGTCCCGAGCGTTGGCCAGAAGAGAACGGGCGCTTACGCGCCCTACTACGAACCATCTGTTTGTAGCAGGGCGCGTAAGTGCCCGTTGCGGTTTGTAGGGGGCAATGTCCCGATCGTTCCCCAGAAGAGAACGGGCGCTGACGTGCCCTACTACGAACGAAAAGGCCCATGTTTCATGTTCGTAGTTAGGCACGGAGCGAATCGGAGGGCCCGTTCGAAGCGTTCCCCAAAACGACAGGAACGGACATGGCATACTGTTGTGGGAGCTTTGCCTTCCCAACGATGTTGACCGCCTGCAGCGCTCGCGGTATGCTCTGAATTCAGAATCCACAGGGTGTGCGGAGAGCCAATGGACGGTGAGCACGGCTACCCATGGCATCTGCCGCCGGCGCTGGCCCTGCACCTGGAGATCCTGCGCTACCCGATCCTGGCCCGCCGGATCCGGGAGCGGATGCGCCAGGAGCTGTTCGCCCGCGGCATTATCACCCCCGAAGCCTTCGAGGCGGAGGTCCGGGAGAAAGCCCTGATCTCCCAGCGCCTCGAAGGGCTGGTGGATCCTTTCGGCCAGGAGTCGGCGGAGGAATGGGAGGAGCGGCTGGCCCAGATCCGGGACCAGCTGACGGAGTTCTATTTCGCCTATAATCTCCCCCACAGCCTGTTCGTGGAGATCGTCCGTTCCGTGTTGGAGGAACGGGCGCCGGGGCATCGGCCGATCCTTTCCTTCAATCCGGAGCTGGCCCCCGTGGAAGCGCTCTTTACCCAGGCGGAGGCTTACGAGGCGACCCCCCCGGAGCAGCGCAAAACCGTCCTTCCTCACTTGAAAGAGATCCGGGTTGTCCTCATCAAAAGCATCATCAGCGATCAGCTCGCCTTTGTCGGGATCGCCCGGGAGCATTTCACCGCATTGGACCTGCGGGCGATTTATGAACGGCGCATCGGCCAGGGGAAGATCGGGGGCAAGGCGGCCGGGATGATGCTGGCCTGGCGGGTCCTCCAGGTGCCGGACCGTGAGGATCCGTTCCCTCTGGCGGAACGGGTGGGCATCCCGGAATCCTGGTTCATCGGGGCCGACGTCTTCTATGAGTTCATGGAACGCAACGGGTTGCTTCCCTATTTGAACCAGAAATATAAGACCGAAGAGGAGATCCGGGCGGAGTTCCCCGAGGTCCAGCATGCCTTCCTGGAAGGACGTTTCCCGGCCTGGTTTGTCCAGCGGTTGCGGGAACTGCTCCGGGAGGTCGGCGCTCATCCGCTCATTGTCCGATCCTCCAGCCTCCTGGAGGACAACTTTGGGGCTTCCTTCGCGGGGAAATATGAGAGCCATTTCTGTCCCAACCAGGGGTCTCTGGAGGAGAATCTGGAGGCATTGCTGACGGCCATCAAGCGGGTTTACGCCAGCGTCTTCCATCCGGACCCTTTGATCTACCGGCGGCATGTGGGCCTGGTGGATTATGACGAACGGATGGCGGTCCTGCTTCAAAAGGTCGAAGGAATTCGCTACGGCCGCTACTTCTTCCCGCCGGTCGCCGGAGTCGCTTACTCCCGGAATCCTTTCCGGTGGAGCCCCCGGATCCGGCGGGAGGACGGCTTCCTCCGGATGGTGGTGGGGCTGGGCACCCGCGCGGTGGAACGGGTGGCGCATGACTACCCGCGCATGGTCGCCCTCAGCCATCCCGGCCTGCGCCCGGAGAAGGACCCCCAGGCGATCGCCCGCTATGCCCAGCACTTCATCGATGTGATCGATCTGGAGGACAACACCTTTCGAACGCTGCCCATCCATGAAGTGCTGGGGAGCGATTACCCGGGCCTGGCGTATCTGGCGGTGGTTCACAAGGGGGATTATCTTCAGCCCCTCATCGGGCGCAATGTGGATCCCCGCTCGCTGGTCATCACGTTCGACCGTCTGCTTCAGGAGACGGACTTCGTGCCCCTGATGCGGGCGGTGCTCTGCAAGCTCGAGCGCTATTACAGCCGCCCCGTCGACGTGGAGTTCGCAGTCCTCCTGGAGAGCGGACGGCCGCCCCGGCCCAGGCTGCGGTTGTTGCAGTGCCGCCCTCAGACCGACCGCGAGCAGGCGGCCAGCCCCCGTGTGCCGAAGAATATCCCGGCGGAGGATGTGTTGTTCACCTCGTATCATATGGTGCCCCACGGGACTGTGTATAACGTTCGTTATGTGATTTACGTGGATCCAATGGCTTATACCCGGATTTCGCAGCTGAGCGAGCGATTAGAGGTCGCGCGGGTGATCGGACGGCTGAACCGGCGGCTGGCTGGAGAGCGGTTCATCTTGATCGGGCCGGGCCGCTGGGGGAGCGTGAACCCCTATCTGGGGGTGAAGGTGGGTTATGCCGACATCTACAACGCCCGGGCCCTGGTAGAGATCGGACTGCGGGGCGCCCAGGGGTCACCGGAGCTTTCGTATGGAACCCATTTCTTCCGCGATCTCATTGAGGCCCAGATCTATCCCCTGGCCATCGTTCCGGACGATGAGCGGGCGGTTTTCCGGGCGGATTTCTTCGCTCAGGCACCAAACAGCCTGCCGGATTTGCTGCCCGAGGAAGCCTCCTACGCCTCCTGCGTTAAGGTGATCGATATCCCCCAGGTCACCGGCGGGCGTTATCTCCATCTGGTGATGGATGGCGACCACGAGGAGGCGATGGCCTATTTGGGGCCGAGGCGAGGGGATGCTTAGTGCGCGCCGGAGACGGGCAGGTCCCATGCCCCTGTTTCCGGGACCTGCTCGAGATCTGGAGAGCGGGCGGAGAAAGGGCACATGGAAGAGGAGCCTTGATCAGCCGGGAAAACCATGTAGGCCATGGGAAAGCAAGGCGATGAGTGGAGAGGGTTTTCGGTTCTCCCTGACGGCCCGGGATGGACGGGCCCGGGCGGGGTTCATCGATACCCCCCACGGACGCATTCTGACTCCGTGTTTTGCTCCAGTGGGCACTCAGGGGGCCGTGAAGACCATACCCGCCTGGGATCTAGAGGCATTAGGAGCCCAGCTCGTCTTGGCCAACACCTATCATCTATACCTGCGGCCCGGCGACGAACGGATCGCCCGCCTGGGCGGATTGCATCGTTTTATGGGCTGGAACGGACCGATCCTCACCGATAGCGGGGGTTTCCAGATCTTCAGCCTCCAGGGATTGCGAGAGGTGGACGATGACGGGGTGACCTTCCGCTCTCACCTGGATGGCTCTCTCCACCGGTTCACCCCGGAGAAGGCCATCCGCATCCAGGAGAACCTGGGGGCGGATCTCATCATGTGCCTGGACGAGTGTGCTCCGCCGATGGATTACGATTACAACGCGAAGGCCCTGGAGCGCACCCATCGCTGGGCGGAGCGCTGCCGGGCCGCCCATACCCGAAGGGATCAGGCCCTCTTCGGCATCGTGCAGGGTGGGGTCTTCGAGGACCTGCGCACCTGGAGCGCTCGCTTTCTGGTCAGCCTGGACTTCCCGGGCTACGCCATTGGCGGGCTTTCCGTCGGCGAACCCCGAACCCTGACCTATCGCGTCCTGGACCTGATGGACGCCCTGCTGCCGGAGGAGAAGCCCCGCTACCTCATGGGCGTGGGGACCCTGGTGGATTTCGTGGAGGCGGTGGCCCGGGGGGTGGATCTCTTCGATTGCGTGATGCCCACCCGTGTCGCCCGCCACGGGACCGCCATCACGCGGACCGGACGCTTGAATCTGCGCAATGCGGCTTACGCCGAGGATCTCCGTCCCATCGACGAACAGTGCGAGTGCCTCACCTGCCGGCGGTTCTCCCGCGCCTATCTGCGGCACCTGTTTAACGTCGGAGAACCTCTGGCGATGTATCTGACCACATTGCACAACCTTCACACGATGTTCCGCTTTATGGAGGAAATGCGTCAGGCGATCCTCGAGGGCCGCTTTGCGGACTTCCGGGCCGCCGTGGTGGAGCGCCAGGCCGCTTTCGCGATGGATCCAGAGCCGGGAGCGGAAAGTTAATGCTCTATTTTGGTTCGAAGTTGTGGCGTTCGCCCCCAAAGAAGTCTTACGCCACGGGCAACCTTCGAGCTCTCCCGCGGGTTTTTGAGCTGGGGCGTCGCCTTCGGCCACGCCCCAAGCCCAAAACAATTCGGCTCATGTCCAAAACTCGTGCAGGCCAGAGAGCGAACCGCCCGATGTCGGGAAAGGGCCCGATTCTCTTCCTTATCTACCCTCTCTCCACGCTGCTTCGCGGCGTGGAGAGAGGGATTCGGAAGCGTTGGAGGGAATGGGGCGGGGGGCTTCGCCCCCCCCCCAAACCCACCAACCCATCCCAAAAACACACACCACCCCCCGAAGCAGCGGGGGGGGAGGGTGGATAAGGAAGAGAATCGGGCCCATTGCCCACAACGGGCGGTTCGCTC
>NZ_JANWXB010000198.1 GCF_025055495.1 Thermoflexus sp.
CCCGGCGATGAGGAAGGCCAGCGGGGTGGCTCCCTGGGCGGCGGCCATCACCAGGCCGAGGGCCACATACACATCCGCCCCCACGTCGGCATACCCCCAGGTGAAGGACCCCCAGACCGTCACCTCCCGCCGTAAGCCCACATGCTGAGCGGACGCTGTCCGCTCGGTCGTGATCGCTGCCATAGCCGCTTCCTCCGCATCCGCAGTGGGGTTTTGTCCTCTTTTCAAGAGCTATGCCGTTGGGCGCCCACCCAAGGGGTGAGAGCCCTATCCCCTGGATCTTTCCTCTTCCCAAGGCCTTTGGGACCGGGGAAAGCAGAGCCGGGCGTCGAAGGACCCGGCTCCGCCCCACGCCTCCATCAGGAAGAGGCGAACAGCGCAACTCCAAGGGGCGAGGGATGGCCGAAGGCCCTCCCCTCCCCCCATCCCTCCAGCAAGCCGTTATCCCCTCACCGGTCCAGCCCGAGGCTCACCAAGGCCTGATAAGCAACGACCGGAGCCTGGAGGACTGGTTCCAGGCTCTCCAGCGCTTGCAGAACAGGGCGAAGGAAGGGTTCGCGGGACCCCGTGGCCAGGGCTTTCAATACGTGATGGGCGCCCTGGCGAAGCCATGCCGAATCGGAATGATGAACCAGGGCCTCCAGCAGGGGGCGCAGGCTGGCTTCCCCTATGCCCGCCAGCCCTTCCGCCGCCAGCCATCGGATGCCCGGATCCGGGTCATCGATCAGGATCTGGACCAGCCGATCCGCCGTGCGGGGATCCCGGATTTCCACCAGCGTCCGGGTGATCTCCCAGCGAAGGCGGTCATCGGCCTGGGCCCTTGCAGCCCAGAGCGGCTCAATGGCCTGCTCCCCCATCGCGACCAATGCCCGACGAGCGGCCTGCACAGCCGCATAGTCCTCACTGCTCAGCGCGCTCAGATAGCCTGCGATTTCGGAGCTAGATTCTCTCTTCGCGGTCATCGTGGGTCCTCATGGATGCGATAGAATGGATGCGATGGACAAAAGGTTCAGCGATATGCATCATTTCGTTTTCGGATCTCCAGGATCCGAAGCAGATTCCACTGCCGTTGCACATACAGGCGATATTCGCCAGCCCGACGGCTCAGAAGAAGCCCCTGATCGTGCCGGATCTTGGTCAGATGAGGATTGGCTTCCTCGGCCAGCGCAGCCACGTGTTCCAGGATCTGCCGGCGGTGCTTGACCGGCAACCGCTCCAGATCCTTCAGCGCCTTTTTGGAGAACTGGATCGCGATCATCTTTTGCTCACACTCCTCGTCAGAGATAGTGAATGGCTTCGCCACCCATAACTCCACGGCATGGGAAGATCACCAAAGATGGATGATCAAGAAGAAAAGCCCCATCAGCGCCATCCCCAGCCCCCCGATCAGGATCCATCCTTCAATCTGCCAGAGCTCGGCAGGCTGGGTGCGACGACGCAACAGGAGCCAGCCCGCACTCAACATAGCAACGGAGAGCGCCAGCCAGGCTTTGGATAATAGAAAGAAAGACACCCGCCATGATCCGAGCCGTGTCATTAGGACGGACTCCGATACAGAGGAGCGCAACGGATCAGGAGGGAAGCGTTGGAGGCCCCGGAGGCCCCGCGGAGTCGCGATCATGAGAACGGGAAGCCAGATCGGGCTCTCCCATCAGACCACGTCGGAACTCTCGAACGCTCTGGCCCAGCTCCCGAGCGATGGCTGTCAGCCGGCCCGGTCCAAAAAGGAGCAGAGCCAGCAGAAAGATCAGGAACAGCTCTTCCGCGCCAATCCGGATCATCGGCTGAATCCTCTTTCCTCATCGATCGATGGAGGGTGCGGCGGCCGCAGACCGCCGCACCCTTTTCCCTCCTCCTGTTCCCCCCATATGAAAGAAGACCTTTCCTGCAACGAGGCTCCCGGGGAACGGCTTATCGGCCTCGACGGACCAGGCTCATCAGCGTGACATACCACGTATCATCGAAACGACC
The DNA here is from genome assembly GCF_025055495.1 of Thermoflexus sp. Lineage (GTDB taxonomy): Bacteria > Chloroflexota > Anaerolineae > Thermoflexales > Thermoflexaceae > Thermoflexus. The sequence goes on from NZ_JANWXB010000198.1 coordinate 1,972, forward strand.
CACCCCCAGCGCGTTCGCCCGGTCGCCGGCTTTGAAATCTTTCAGGGTAGGGTTTTTCACCCCGGGGACGTGGAAGCGCGTCCGGTCGTCCGTGAGCAGATTCGCCTTCCCCTTCGCGGTCTCAAGGACCAGGCGATTCTCCTGGATCTCCGTGATGGTTCCATGGAAAGTCTGGACCGGCGGCCGCACGCCGATCCGAAGCGCCTCTACTTTGCCATCCGCACGGGTCCCCACCACCAGCACGCGTTCGCCGGGATGGAGATCGCTCCACGTCGGCTTGCGGATCCCGATGACCAGCAGGATGGTCTTATCGGTCCCGACGACCTCCACTGTTTCCCCTTTCGCGGTTTTCACCTCCAGCCTCTTCGCAGCCGGGTCCACTTTCGCAATGGTCCCTCGCACGATCACCCGCGCAGGCGCACGGGCCTGCCGGACCGCCTGCGGCCAGGCCATCCCGGTCCCCCAGCTCAACAGGAGCAAGCTCCCCAACACCGCGCCGATGAATTTCTTCCACCCTTGCAACATGGTTTTCCTCCTCGCGTTACGGTTTTTCTCCTCTCGTTTCCATCCCCTTCCCCCTCCCGCCTTAGGGGAGAGGGAAGAGGGATTGAACGGAAGACAGGCCAGATCCCTCCTCCATCCCCGCTTCCCGTTCCCAGGGCGGCTTCACTTCTTGATGGGCATCCCATCGGGGCTCAGCACATACCAGAGGTTGTTGAACCCCTGGCCATGGGTATCGCCGGGTTTCGTGTCGCCCGAGAAGTAATAAAGCGGATGGCCGTTGTAGGTCACCTGGGTGGTGCCGTCCTTGCGGCGGATGGTGCCCAGCAGGGCAGCCTTCACGCCGGCGCCCGCGATCGGCTTGCCGGATGTGAGGAACGGCGGCCACCTTTGCGCGCACTCTGCCTCACAAGTGCTGGTGTTCTTCGGGTCGTTCATGAACACATAAAGGGTGAAGCCCTGTTCATCCGTTAGAAACTTGCCCAGCGTAGCGCTTTCACCCACCTTGACGGTCACGGCCTTGCTCGGCGTCGGCCGAGGGGTGACCGTCGGGGTAGGAACCGTGGTAGGCGTCGGAGTTGGCGCCTTCGTCGGCGTGGCGGTGGGCGCCTTCGTCGGCGTCGGGCTGGGCAGAGCCTTTGTGGGCGTGGCAGCTGGGCGCGTAGGCGTCGAGGTGGGCGAAGGCGTGGCCCGGGCGCAGGCCGTTAGGGCCAGCAACGCGGCGAACCCGATTCCACCAATCGCGCGCAAGGTCGGACAGCGCATCGCCTCTCCTCCTTTCGGCCGAATCTTCCAGCGCATGATCTTAGGCAGGAGAAGCCCAGCTGTCCTGAAGGAGAGATAAAGGGAAGCTTAAGAAAACCTTAAGGGCCAACGGGAGGCGGCCTATACAGGCCTTGGGTCATCGCAGGCTGATCCTTCTCTTCCCAGGCCCGTTGCGCCTTCGGGAGCAAGGAGAAGGAAGCTTTTCAAACCTGGCGGGGAAAAGGGCCGTGGGGAATTTCGGGGGAGCTTGGGAAGCCGACGGGATCCCCTTCAGCAAACCCCACCCGCTTCCCCATTATGAGACTTCCCGTTTCAGAAGCCAGTAGGTCTCCCACACGGCGAGGGCCATCCACACGGCCAGCCGGAGGCCATGCAGGCCGTCGATGTAACCCCGGAGCTGTATGAAGCGGCGCCAGAACTCTCGCCCCATCATGGTCCAGGGGGTGTAAAAGCGGGGCCGCACCCCCGCCTCTCGGAGGGCTCGCGCCTCCAGCCGAGCGTAGGCCCGTTGCTTGGCCCGAAATTCGGCGGGGGAATCGTAGTTGTAATGAATCAGAGGATTCCGAAGATAACCGGCTTCGCCCTGCAGCACCACGATCTCATGAACCGGACGTTCGTATCGGGCGTAGCCCCGACGAAGGAGGCGCAGTTGATAATCTGGCCACCAACCTCCGCCTCGTGTCAACCGTCCGAATAGATAGTTCCGCCGGGGCACCCACCAGCCCACGTAACGCGGATCCTGAACGGCCCTCCGAATCTCCGCTGCCAGCTCCGGCGTGGCCCGCTCGTCGGCATCCACAAAGAAGATCCAGTCGGCCTCCACCTGGGCCAGCGCCGCGTTGCGCTGGGCGGCATAGTTCTCGAAGGGATGCTGAAGGACCATAGCCCCGCAGGCGCGCGCCCGCTCTACGGTGTCATCGTCACTATATGAGTCAAAGACGACCACCCGATCTGCCCAGCGCACGCTTTCGATGCATGCCTCGATAAAGGCAGACTCATTGTGGGTGAGGATCACCACCGCCAGCATAGGTTTTCTCGTGAAGGGAAGTTCGGGACTGAGGCCACACTGCTTGATCCCTGTAGGATTCGGGCCGGGGGCCAACGGCTCCAGCCCCGGAAATCTCCGAACGACACGGGCGACTTCGGAGCTCTCCCGGGGTTTTAGAGCCGAGGCGCCGAACCCAATCAAAGTTCTTCCGCTTGAAACGCCATGCGCCGCACCTCCTCATAAGCTGCCCGCATTGCTGCACTCCCAGGATCCACCGTCCGGGCCAGCGCCTGGGCGCGCCAGCTCGCGCCTATGGCCACCAGACGACAGGCCAGCCGGAACTTCCACCGGGGATAATGCTGGCGATAGAGCCGCAGCCGGCTGGCCCAGAGGGCCCGGATCATCTCCGGGCGTGCCTGGCGGGCGCTCTCCCCGCTCGCATGCGCCACCACAGCCTCCGGCACACAGTAACGCTCCCAGCCCGCTCGCGCCATCCGCCAGCACCAGTCCACCTCCTCCGCGTAGATCCAGTAGCCCTCATCCAGCAACCCCACCACCCGGATGGCTTCCCCCCGAACCATCATCGCCGCCCCGAGAGGATGTCCGATCCGGAACGGCTTCCCTCGCGCATACCAGGCTCGAGGGTAACGCCCGTTCAGGCGGGTCTCCAGCAGGCGGGGATGAAGCGGA
>NZ_JANWXB010000309.1 GCF_025055495.1 Thermoflexus sp.
CTTCGGCGGCCTCGCCCCCCTGAATCCTTATGAAATCGAAGGCAGGATCCGTGCCAGGGAAATACGACCAGCTAATTGGTGGACAGCGATTCCAGCGGAGGGATCGATCGGCCGCGGGCCTGAGCTTCCTTCAGCGCCCGCTTCAGAGCGTAAGCCATCACCGTGAGCTCCTCCTCAGCGGGTTCGGCTTCAGGGGCGGGAGCCGATCGCGAGGGGACCGCTTTCTGAACGGGCGGTTCAGGCTCTACTTCTTTGACATGGAGGAGTCCCCTTAGGCTGAGCCGGATCTGCTTCTTCTCAGGGTCCACCAGGATGATGCGGGCCTCGATTTCCTGGCCCTCCTGGAGCACCTCGGAGGGATCCTTCAGATTGCGCACTCCGAATTCGCTGATATGGATCAGGGCGTCCCGTTCCGCTCCGATATCCACGAAGGCCCCAAACTTCTCCACCCGGGTGACCTTGCCCCGGGTTAGCTCGCCGACCTTCAAGTCCTCCCATTTCATCGAGGGCGGCGGGATCATGGTCAGACGCAGCCGGCGTTCGCGGCGGCTGGCGCTGACCACCCAAACTTTCACTTCATCGCCTACCCGGAACAATCCCGTGGGATCCACACGGCTCTCCCTACGAATCTGGGATGCCGGAACGAATCCCTCCACCGGCGCGTCGATATCCACATACACACCGCCGGGTTCCACTCGCGTGATCCGACCCGTGAACTCCCGGCCGGGCTTCAATTGCCCCCAGCCATAGGCGGCCGGGCGGATCATCGTGAGGCTCAGCAGGTTTTTCTTCCGGTTGACCTGCTTGACCCATGCCGTCACGCGATCGCCGGGTTTCAGCACATCGGAGACCCGAAGAACCGGTTGTGGGCTTAACTGGGAGATATGAATAAAGCCGGGGATCTCAGAGCCGATGTCGACGAAAGCGCCTGCGGGAGTGACGGTGAGAACAACTCCTTCTACTTGCATCTTCGGGCGAAGGGATCGAAGGGGAACTTTGACGGAGCTCTCTGCCTCCTCTTGCTGTTCTAAGACCACAGGGCTCGTTTCCATGGCTGCTTACCCCCCTCCTTGAGTGGGTTTGGATGAATTAGGAGTGCGATCCGTGCTTACTTTCACAATTTTACGCCAGAAGGAACAGCCTGGCAAACTACTCCTTGTCCGGCTTTGGATTCGGGATTTTCGGGAGCAGGGCGGAGAGCTAAAGGCTCCCACCCCGCCCCCAAAAGATTTTCCCTGCTCCAGCTCCCTAAATCTCGAATTCATAGCTGGCCAAAGCACTATGCTATAATCTCATCCTTGTGAACCATGACCCAGGAGGCCAGACCGTGGAGCGAACGCTGGTCCTGATCAAGCCGGATGGAGTTCAGCGGGGGCTGATCGGAGAGATCATCTCCCGACTGGAGCGTCGCGGGCTGAGGATCGTGGCGATGAAGATGATGCAGATCTCTCCTGAGCTGGCCGCGCGCCATTATGCGGTTCATCAGGGCAAGTCCTTCTACGAGGGCCTGATTCGTTACATCACCTCCGGCCCGGTGGTGGCGATGGTCGTAGAGGGCCCCAGGGCCATCGAGGTCGTCCGGAAGACCATGGGCGCGACAGATCCCGCGAAGGCGGAACCCGGGACCATCCGGGCGGACTTCGGCCTCACCATCGGACGTAACCTAGTTCACGGATCGGATGGGCCGGAGACCGCGGCCTTTGAGATCCCGCTGTTCTTCCGGGAGGATGAGATCCTCTCTTATACGCGGGATCTGGATCGTTGGATCCTGGATGAGTGATTTCGACCAGTTATGAATTGGGGGTTCAGGGAGCAAGCCGGTCTGAAGGGTGATGGCCCCTCCCCCATTTCTCCCCCCTCTCCACAGCCCTCTGGGCCGTGGAGAGGGGGGAGACAAAATCGTTCAGGGGCGGTGTGGGGGGCCTTCAGCCTCCCGCACCGCCCTTGAAAACCCCAAATCAGAGTAGTCGCTCCCCATGATCGTGATGAAGATATGGCTCCTTGAAGGGGAGCGTTCCCACCCCTCTTCCCTCTCCCCGTGCGGCCTTGGCCGCTCAGCGATCAATTTTCGTGGAATGCGGGCCGCCGACGGCGGCCTCGCCGACAAATAGGTAGGGGCACCGCGCGCGGTGCCCCTACCTACTTTGGGGAGCCTAATCGAGCGCCCGCAAGGCCTGTTCCAGGGTCTCCGGGTCCTCCACCCGAAGGGTGCGAGCTTCCGGGGCGATCCGGCGGATCAGACCGCTCAGCACATCGCGAGGGCCGAATTCCACGAAGATCCGAACGCCGTTTTCGATCATCCACTGAATGCTCTCCGTCCATCGGACCGGGGCCGTCAGCTGCTGGGCCAGCTCCACCCGCAAGTCTTCCGGAGTGCTTTGCAGGGGGCGGGCCTGCACGTTGCTGATCACCGGGATGCTTGGCCGATGAAAGGGCGTGGCCTTCAACACGGCCTGGAAGGGCTCTACCGCCGGGGCCATCAATGGGGAATGGGCGGCGATACTGACCGCCAGTGGGACGACTCGTTTCGCTCCCCGACCTCGGGCGAGCTCGCCCGCGCGGGCCACCGCGGCTTTGCCGCCGGAGATCACGAGCTGACCCGGACAGTTATCATTAGCGACGACGACGGCCTCTCCGGTTTCCTGGCTGGCTTCCGCGCAGATCTCTTCCAGGGCTGCTCGCTCCATCCCCAGCACGGCGGCCATGGCCCCCGGCTGTTGCTCCCCCGCCCGCTTCATCCAGCGTCCGCGCTCCTGCACCAGATACAGGGCATCCGGGAAGGAGAGCGCGCCCGCTGCCACCAGCGCGGTGAACTCCCCCAAGCTGTGGCCGGCCACCAGATCCGGCGAGGGCCCGCCCCGGGCCTGCCAGGCCCGCCACGCGGCGATGGAGACCGTGAGGATGGCCGGTTGGGTGTAGAAGGTGTCGTTCAGCTGCGACTCCGGCCCCTCAAAGCACAGACGGGAGAGCGCATAACCCAGCCGGTCGTCCGCTTCCTCGAACACCTCGCGGGCTTCGGGAAACGCTTCATAGAGGGCCCGGCCCATTCCCACATACTGTGAGCCCTGCCCTGGGAAAACAAAGGCGAGACGTCCGCTCATGCGTTACTCCTGGGGTTTGGCGTGAAGGTCTGGACGATGCGATCGATGAGCTCCAAGAAGAACCGCTGTCGGAAGCCGGCGATGAAGGCGAGCAGATACATGAAAAGCGGATTGGCCGGCGTGGGCACCCCCTGGATGGTGAGGAAGCCTACCGTGATGATCATATAAATGATCATCCCGATCATGCTCCCAAGGAGCGGCTGAACGAGATACCACATCACATACTGACGATCGAAATCCCGTTTGATCGCCACGTGCCAGTAGAGGCTGTAGAAGATGCCACATACCCCACCCAGGCCGCCCCACATGATCGGCTCCCAGATCCCTTCATAGCCCGGAGGGACCACCCGGGCGCTGTAGCTCCGACCGTCCGTCAACGCCCAGAGGTAAAGCCCCAGCCAGGCGATGCCCCAAACGAAGACGAAAAGCCCATAGGTGTAGGACCATCGCCAGAGCCGGCGGGCGATGGCATAACGGGTCTGGGCGAGGCTGTAATAGTATTCGGCCTCGTCATAGCCGTCTGGGGAGAGGAGGGCCTCCCGAGCTTGCTTCAGCCATGCCAGGGCCTGTTCCGCGGTTCCTGCATCGGGGATCGCCCCGCTGGCAATGCGGCGATAAAGCTCGTCGATCCGTGTGTTCAGCTGACGAAGATGGGCTTCATCCACCCCACGTGCACGAGCGGTGGCAGGTCTTTCCGGGGGCATAGCGGTTGTGGGAGCTCGTTCCATGGATGGCTCTACTTCCGCGCGGGTTTCCACAGTCGCTTTCGGCGAATCCTCCATGGGGCTGAGAGCTTCCGGCATCAGCAGTCCCGGAATGCGCAGCGCCCGCATCGGCGCATGGGGGTCCACTTCGACGGTCTCCGCGGGCGCGCCCGCAGGCTCCCAGCGCCAGTCCGGCGGAGGCGCCCAACCTGGGATCCCGGAGGTGGCAGCGGACGCGCGCGCGGCTTCCAGGGCGAGAAACCGGAAACCATCGCCATCCTTCGGCGGAGTCGAGGCGGCAACCTCCACCGAGACCTCCGAAGGCTTCGATGAGGGGGCCGGCTCGAGAACGGGTGAAGGGGCTCCTTCGCCTCCCCGTGTTTCCTCCAACGGGGAGGAAGAGAAGGCCTCGCTCGAACGCGACGCCGGCTCCGAGGGAGACGCCTCCGGTGTCTGCCCGGGCAACTGGGTGGGCTCCACCCATTCGGTCAACCCGGCAAAGAGCGCGCGACCTCTGCCCCGCACAGAGGTTTCTGGCTTTCCTCGCCTTCCCATTGCAGCGTTCCAGACCTCAAGATGCCTGATCCTGGAAAGGGCCCTGTTGATCGGACCGATGCCCCTGCTTCTGCTTCGTTTCGTTCGACTCGTTGCACGACTGGGTGGAGGGTCCGCCCCACATCCTTTCTCCCCCCTCCCCATAGCCCAGGGGATGTGGGACCGGGGGGACCCTTGGCCCCAAGCTCCCACCTCCCTATGGCCTGAAGGGCTGCGTGGAGAGGGGAGAGATGGCTTCCACGACACGGGATTGGATACCAGGATGGGCAGGGAGCCCGATCATCCCCCACCCGCTTCCTCAATCAGCGCAGCCAGTCGGCGATAAGCCTGGGCCCCAGGGTGGCTGGCCATATAATCCAGCAGGCTCTGCCCGGCGACCGGAGCCTCCGCGAAACGGATGCTTTGGGGGATAAAGACCTGAAACACCTTTCTTCCGAAGGCGGCCGTCAGCTCCGCGAGCACGTCTCGATGATGGCGAAGATGGAGCTGCACCATCGTCGGCAGGATACCCAGCAGCTCGATGGAAAGCCCCAATTGCTGGCGCAACCGCCCGATCGCGATCAGCAGCCCTTTCAGGCTGCGAAGGGAGAGATAATCCGGCCGAATGGGGACCAGAAACGCATCCGCGGCGGCGATGGCGTTTACCGTAAGGGGACCCAACCCGGGCGGCGCGTCGATCAGGATGTAGGCATAGCGTCCCTGAATCGGTTGAAGGGCCTCCCGAAGCCGGTAAGGCCAGCGCGGGCGCTGGTGCAGGCTCAGCTCTGCCTGGTTCAACTGAAAGGAAGCAGGGATGATATCCAGAGAGGGCCGGACGTTCCGGATCACCTGAGTAATGGCGATGCCTTTCATGAGCGATGCCTCGATGGTTAACGAGAGATCCTCGTTCAACCCGAAAGCCGCTGTTAGCGCCGCCTGGGGGTCGAGATCCACCAGCAGGGTCGGGACGCCGCGCTCCGCGAGGGCGACGCCGAGATGGACCACCGTTGTGGTTTTGCCGACTCCCCCCTTCTGGCTGACCACTGCAATCGTTCGCGCCACGGGGACCTGCCTTCGCGCATAACTTGCCAGCTCGGCTGAACAGGCATCGTTCCCCCTCGCGGCCTTTCAGGCGGGAGGGGCAAGAATCGGATTCTGGAAGCAGGCGAGGCTGCCCAAGGCGTCCTCACCCGCCCTAAAAAGCCCTACCGAGAAGAGACGAGGGGGCACGCGCTCCTTCCTCTTCAGACATCCGAGGATCCAGAGCCTTCATGGCCCTCTACGTTCTCGCCCCACCAGCGGCGGAGTCGCTCGGCGATCTCCCGTTCGTAACCCTGGTCCGATGGCACATAAAAGCGGGCCCGAGGGAGCCCCAGGGGCCAGTAAGATTGCCGAACGAAGTGCCCTGGAAACGTATGAGGATATTGATAGCCCCGGCCATGGCCCAGGGCCTCGGCGTCCCGGCTGGCGTCCTTCAGGTGGGCAGGGACCTCGCCCGCTCCGTGCGCTCGAAGGAATTCCAGGGCCTGGAAGAAGGCGCCTGTGCGGTTGCTCTTAGGGGCAGTGGCCAGATAAAGGGTCGCCTCGGCCAGATGATAAGCCGCTTCCGGCATCCCTACCCATTCCAGGGCCTGGGCACAGGCGGCCGTCAGGACGATCGCCATCGGATCCGCCAGCCCCACATCCTCCGCGGCCAGGATCAACAGGCGCCGCATAATGAATCGGGGATCCTCTCCAGCATCCACCATTTTCGCCAGCCAGAACAGGGCGGCATCCGGATCGCTTCCTCGGATCGATTTGATGAACGCACTGATCGTATCGTAATGGGCCTCCCGGTCATAGGCCAGGGCCCGTCGCTGGACGACGGCCTGGGCGGTTTCCAGCGAGATGCGGATCACCCCATCGGGATCCGGCGGGGTCGCGCTGACAGCCAGCTCCAGCGCGTTCAGCGCGCTGCGGGCGTCCCCTTCGCTCAGGCGAGCCCAGAATCGGAGGACTTCCTCAGAGACCCGGATGGGCTGTCCGCCATAACCGTTCTCCGGGTCGGAGAGCGCGCGTTGGAGCAGCTGAAGGACTTCCTCCTCTGTCAAGGGTTGAAAGTAGAAAACGCGGGAGCGGGAGACCAAAGCGGGGACGACGGCGAAGTAGGGGTTCTCGGTGGTGATGCCGATGAAAACGACCGTGCCGTCTTCCACATAAGGCAACAGGGCATCCTGTTGCACCCGGGTGAAGCGATGCAGCTCGTCGACGATGAGGATCGTCCGCTGGCCATACAGGCGACGGCGCTCCTGAGCTTCATGGATCACCCGGCGCAGGTCCGGGAGGCCCGTGGTGACCGCGCTCAGGGGCTCCACATGGGCCCGGGCCGCCTGGGCGATCAGCCCAGCGAGGGTGGTCTTGCCGGTGCCTGGCGGGCCCCAGAAGATCATGGAGTTCAGCAGTTTCCCTTCTTCAATGAGGCGTCGGAGGGGAGCGCCTGGCCCGATCAGGTGAGCCTGGCCCACGAACTCCTCCAGGCGTCGAGGGCGCAGGCGCGCCGCCAGAGGGGCCTCTCGCCGAACCGCTTCCGCCCGACTATAAGAGAAAAGATCTTTCTCCCCAGTCATCCGTCAAGTCGCTTTCCCGAGTCCGTTGGGGATCGCGCCTTCGTTCCCCGGAGGGCGGAGGCACCGCCAGAGGGGATGCCCCTGCTTCCCCAGTCACGGTTCAGAGCCCATACCAAGGGCGCCGGATTATAACTCGCTTCCTGAAACCTCGGCCGGATGCTCCAGATGAGCCCGGCGGGGATGCGCCCGACAATGCTCCGTGCGGATGATCGCCAGGATGTCGTTCACCGCCTCATCCAGATGCTGGTCACGGTTGACGACCACGTAATCGAAATCCGTCCAATGCCGGAGCTCCTCTTCCACTGCCTGCAGCCTTCGGGCGATGGATTCCACGGTTTCCGTGCCGCGGGCCCGGAGGCGCTCGATGAGCTCTTCCCGGGAAGCAGGGATCACGAAAATAAAGACAGCGTCCGGGATCAGACGCCGGAGCGTGGCGGCCCCCTGTACATCCACGCGCAGGATGACATCCTTCCCGCTGGCCAGGGCGTTTTCGATTTCCCATCGGGGAATCCCTTTATAGTCCCCGTAAACGATCGCATATTCCAGGAACTCCCCGGCCTGGATGCCGGCTTCAAATCGCTCCCGGGAGAGGAAGTGGTAATCTACCCCATCGACTTCACCCGGACGGGGGGGGCGGGAGGTGGCCGTGACGACGAAGTGGAAAGGGACTTTTAACTCCTTCATCCGCCGGATGAGGGAGTCTTTCCCGGCCCCCGAAGGCCCGGAGATCACCACCACCAGGGGCCAGGTCGGGCGCCGAGCCAGTTCCTCCAGCGTGGTAGGTTCCTCTAAGGAAACAGACTTTTGAGCTTGCGAACCTTTCAGATCACTCATCGGACTCCGTGAGCTCGAGCGCAATTTCTTACAGACGGGTGCGGTGGATTCTCCCCGGACGAGCTGGATGAACCGCTTCCCTTGCGTCTAAAGAGCTGAGGTGTAATTTCTACTCATTTTACCTGGAGTTTGAGGAAGCGGCAGGTAGCCTGGATGTCCGACTGGCCTAAAAGGCCGTGGGGAGGGGGAGAAAAAAGATGGGGGGGCTGGCTGGACCGCAGCGCCTCCTGGGTCCGCGCCATCCGGTATAATGAAGAACGAACCCATCATCGGACAGTTTCGGCTTGGATGAGGCGGGCGGGGGGGCCCGCCGGGGTGGGCCCCCCCCCCCCCCAATCCGATTAAAACGATTACCGCCCAGCACCGAGGGGCGGGGGGGGGGGGTGGGGGGGAGGTGCCGCCCACC
>NZ_JANWXB010000316.1 GCF_025055495.1 Thermoflexus sp.
AAAGTGTTGAACGTCCATAGGGTGATTAGGATAAGATCGGTGACGATATGGCCTCGGATCGATGGCAGGATGATATCACGAAAGGCCTGCCAGGCGTTCGCCCCAGCTACTGCGGCGGCCTCCAAATAGGATGGCGGGAGAGTCGCTAGGGCGGAGGAGAACAGAAGCATCGAGAAAGCCGTCCCGCGCCATATGTTAAAAACGATGGCTGAGAACAGCGGATGTTCAATCAGCCAGTCAACCCGGCTTAGCCCCAGGGCGGCGAGGACAGCGTTCAGAGTCCCCTGATCCCGATCCAGGTAGGCTACCCACATAAACGCCACCACAACATCCGGGATGATCCAGGCCAGGATCACTAAGGTGTAGACGACCTCCCGCAGCCATCCCCGACGGCGGTGAAAGGCCCAGGCGAGAGCCAAGCCTAACCCCGCCTGGCCGATCAAGGCGGAGCCGATGACGAAGAGGACGGTGTTGCGCAATGCGTTGCCGAAATAACCCCGAATCATCCAGGTTTCGGGATCAAACAGCGCCTGGAAGTTAGCTAAACCAACCCACTGAGGACTTAGGGCAGCTTCTCCCGTGAGAGTCTGATTAGTCAGGCTGATTTGAAGGACCCACAGGGAAGGAAAGACCAAGAAGACCAAAACGAAGCCAAGGGCGGGTAATAAGAACGCCAACCCAATACCCAGCGAGAGGATCGGACGGCGTTGGCTCACACTTCACCCCCTTTGGTCGATCTCCACCCATGAGGTGAAAGAGAAGCCGGCAGGTGGAAAGAACCCCCTGCCGGCCCTATCCCATCCGTCCTGGTTCGGATCAGCGCGACAGCAGATCCAGGACATTCTCCGGGCCAACCAGTTCCGTTACTTCCTTCGCGTATGCATCCATCGCGCGCTCCGGTGTCATCTCCCCGGAGACCACCCGTTCCGTGGCCAGCTGGGCAGCCTGCGAGACCTTGGGGTAAACCGGAAGCATCGGTCGAACAGTGGTCAGCGGCAACAGCTTCACCAGCTCCGTCATCACCGGATCACCCACCACCGGCACATCGTCCCGTGCCCGGATCCGCGGCTCGATCTTCTGAAACTCCATCAACATCTCCTTGCTGAACATGAAGGAAAGGAAGGCCCACGCTTCCTTCGGGTGCTTGGTATTGGGGTTCAGAATAAAGCCGGTGCCGCCCGAAATGGTCACAAAATCCTGGCCTCGATAGCCCTTCCCCGGAGCGATGGCTGGGATCTTGGCCCAGCCTACCACCTCATCCCGATTGGGGATCGCCCACTCGGACTTGGCGGCCGGGTTGACCACCGAGCGCCAGAAAAAGTCGCCCTCCCAGAGCATCGCGATCTTGCCGTCCCGGAACATGGCAAAGGATTGGTTCCGGCCCTCCTTGATCAGCTGAAGGCGCGCATCGCCCAGCTTCTCATCGATATATACCCGCCTATAGAAGTTGAGGGCCTCCCGCATCGCCGGGCTACGCACGATCCACTTGTTCTGATCCCAGTCGTAGATGAACGATCCGGCAGACAGGAGGAGCGGGTAGAATCCCTGCATAGAGGTCGCCTCACCCATATTGGTCCCGGCGTTCACCTGCATGGGGATCACATCCGGAAGGGCCTTCTTGAGCTGACGGGCGGCGGCGAAGATGTCCTCCCAGGAGGTCGGCTGCCAGTTCTCCGGAAGGCCAGCCTTCCTGAAGAGGTCTTTGCGATACCAGATTACCCGGACGTCCGTGCCAGTGGGGATTCCGTAACGCTTCCCCTGATACATCAGCAGGGCCTGAATGGTCTCGGGGATATGCGCCCAGCCCTCCCACTGATTCACTTCGGAGCCGGCGATCTCCTCCAGCGGCTTAATCAACCCGCCGGCCACGAACTCGGCGGTCCAGAACCCATCGAAGGCCATCACGTCGTGGCCCTTGCCGGCCTTGAGATCGAGGGCATACTGGGCCTTCAGCTCTTCGTCCTTGCCCC
>NZ_JANWXB010000370.1 GCF_025055495.1 Thermoflexus sp.
CAACCTGGGGAATGTGCTCTCCGACCTGGGCCGCCGCGAGGAGGCCCTCCAGGCGGCCCAGGAAGCCGTCCACCTCTATCGCCAGCTCGCCGCCCACCACCCCGATGCGTTCCTCCCCGACCTGGCCGGGAGCCTGACCAACCTGGGCGCGATGCTCTCCGCCCTGGGCCGCCACGAGGAGGCCCTCCAGGCCACCCAGGAAGCCGTCCAGATCCGCCGCCAGCTCGCCGCCCAACACCCTCAGGCCTTCCTCCCTGACCTGGCCAGGAGCCTGGGCGCGTATGGGCTCGTCCTGATGAGCTCTGGTCGGGCTGATGAGCTCTGGTCGGGCTCTCGAGGCCCGCGCCGCCTTCGCCGAGGGGCTGCGGAAGATCCTCCTCCTCGCTCGGGACCTCCCTGCCCCTCATATGGATTTGGCCGCTGCGCTGTTACGGGACTACCTCGAGGCATGGCAGGAGGCTGGCCAGGAACCGGAGCGCGAACTGCTTGAGGAGGCCCTCCAACGCATCGGATCGCCAGCTGCATCCTCTGCCGCCTCTCCAAAGGCAAACGTTGCAGCCCTAAGCAGCGGCGAAACCGAACCAAAGCCCCGCCAGAGGCCGCGCCGACGCGCCAAACGGGGGGCCCCATCGAAGGGAGAAAGGGCTTGAACGCAACGGGCCGGGAGGCCGAAGAGGAGTCCAACCCCAGGATCTCAACTCCGGGCGAAGGTCCCCGCCGCCCAGGATCTTCATGGGAGGTGGGCGAACTACACCTTCCCCAGCCATCGCAGGGCGGCTTCGGCGTTGAAGAGCGCGGCGCCCGCGGCGCCCCGGATGGTGTTGTGGGTGAGGGCAGCGAATTTGAGGGTGAAGACCGGGCACCGCTGCACCCGCCCCACCACAACGCTCATCCCACCGCCCGCCATCCGATCTAGGCGGGGCTGGGGCCGATCGGGCTCCGTCCGCACCACAATCGGCTGGGCGGCCGCGCTCGGAAGATCCGCCACCTCCTCCGGCGGGCGGTAGCCGGCCATCGCCTTCGCGGCTTCCTCCGGCCCGATCGGATCCTCCAGCTCCACCGACAGGCACACCAGATGCCCGTCCAGGGTGGGAACCCGGTTCGTCTGCGCGCTCAGGCGGATGGGGGCTTCCTCAACCTCCCCGTCCCGCACCTGTCCCAGCAGTTTGCGGGGTTCCGTCTCGAGTTTTTCTTCCTCGCCGGGAATATAGGGGAGAACGTTATCCGCGATCTCCATCGCGGAGACCCCCGGATAGCCTGCCCCCGAAAGGGCCTGAAGGCTGACCAAATGAACCCGGCGGATCCCGAAGGGCATCAGCGCTTTGAGGGGCAGAACCACGGCGGTGGTGGTGCAGTTGGGATTCGTCACCAGCGCTCCTGCCCACCCCCGAGTCTCCTGCTGGCGCGGGAGCAACCCGAGGTGATCGAAATTCACATCCGGCATCAACAGCGGCACGTCGGCCGCCATCCGATAGGACGAGGCGTTGCTGGCCACCAGGTAGCCAGCCGCGGCGAACTGGGGCTCGACCTCCCGGGCGATGTCCGAGGGGAGGGCGGAGATCACGATCTCCGCGTCGAATCCTGGCTCGGTCGGCCCCACCACCATCCGGGCGGCCCATTCCGGCATTGGGGCGCTCAGCAGCCACCGGCACGCCTCCCCATACGGGCGGCCCACCGAACGATCCGACGCCGTCAACGCGACCACGCGGAACCACGGATGGCGGTCCAGCATGTGCACCAGCCACTGGCCCACCATCCCCGTGGCGCCCAGCACGGCAACACGAAAGGAGGGCTTGAAGCTCATCCCGACATCTACCTCACATCGCAGAGATTTGGGGTGGGCAAGTCGCCCGGCAAGAGCATGGCCCCTCTATTTGAGATGGCATACCCCCAATCCCCTTGGGGCCCACCGAGCAGGGGCATCGCCCGCTAAAGCCTCCTGGGACGCCGCCTCCATTCACGCCTCACATACCGCCCCGCGGGCAGCGGAAGAGACCAGGCGGGCGTATTTGGCGAAGAGCCCGTGCGAATACTTGGGCGGCGGCGGGGTCCAGGCCGCCCGGCGACGGGCCAGTTCCTCCTCGGAGAGCTCCACGCTCACGACCCGGCGATCCGCATCGATCACAATGATATCGCCGTCCTGAAGCAGCGCCAGTGGGCCTCCGACGGCCGCCTCGGGGGCGATGTGGCCGATCATCAGCCCGTGGGTCGCCCCGGAGAACCGGCCATCGGTCAGGAGGGCTACCTCGTCCTTCAGGCCCTGGCCCACCAGGGCCGCGGTGATCACCAGCATCTCCCGCATCCCCGGCCCGCCCTTCGGGCCTTCATAGCGCACCACGACGACGTCGCCCGGTCGGATCTGGCCGCCCTGGACGGCTTGGAAGGCCTCCTCTTCCCGATCGAAGACACGGGCCGGGCCGCGATGATAGCGTTTGGTGGTCCCCGTGATCTTGAGAACGCCGCCCTCCGGGGCGAGATTGCCCCGCAGGATGACATAGCCGCCGGTCGGATGCAGCGGGCGGCTTACCGGTCGGATCACGTCCTGATCCTCCGGAAAGACCACTCCAGCCAGGCGCTCAGCGAGGGTCTCCCCGGTGACGGTGCGGCATTCTCCATGCAGCAGCCCAGCATCGAGCAGAGCCTTCATCACCACTGGCACCCCGCCGATGCGATCCACGTCGGCCATCACATAGCGGCCCGCCGGCTTCAGATCCGCCAGATGAGGCGTCCGCTCACTGACCCGCTCGAAATCGTCCAGGGTGAGGGGGACCCCTGCCTCGTGGGCGATGGCCAGCAGGTGCAGGATGAGGTTCGTGGATCCGCCCATGGCGGCGGCCACCGCGATGGCGTTCTCGAAGGCTTCCCGGGTCATGACGTCCCGAGGGCGGATGCCGGCCTCCAGGATCCGGAGGATGGCCCGACCGGTCTCATAGGCCAGCTCCTCCCGAGCCCGGCTGGGGGCGACGGGCGCCGCCCCGTTCGGGAGCGTCAGCCCCATGGCCTCGAAGGCGGAGGCCATCGTGTTGGCGGTGAACATCCCGCCGCACGCGCCGTAGGTGGGCACAGCGGCCTCCTCCAGCTCCCGCAGCTCCTCGACGGTCATCCGCCCACGGCTCACCGCGCCCACCGCCTCGAAGACGTCCTGGATGGTCACCGCGCGCCCGCGCCAGTTCCCCGGCGGGACGCTTCCTCCATACAGGTAGATCGAGGGCAGGTTGAGGCGGGCCATGGCCATCACGCAGGCGGGCTGGGTCTTATCACAGCCCCCGATCGTCACCAGGGCGTCCAGCGCATAGGCCACAGCGGCGAGCTCAATGGAATCGGCGATCAGCTCGCGGCTGACCAGGGACGCCCGCATCCCTTCGTGGCCCATCCCGATGGCGTCGTTGACCGGGACGGCATTGAACTCGATAGGCGTTCCGCCAGCGTCCCGGATCCCCTGTTTGACGAGCTCAGCGAGGCGACGGAGATGGTGATTGCAGGGCTGAGCTTCGAACCACGTGTTGGCAACGCCGATGAAGGGCCGGCGGAAATCCTCATCCCGGAACCCGACGGCCCGGAACATCGCGCGATGGGGAGCGCGCTCCAGGCCCTCCGTCACCTGCGCGCTGCGATGTTTGCGTCCATTCGAAGGAACGTTCATCAGGGAACCTCCCGCTCCGACGTTTTAAGGGCTGGCGCTTTTCATCCCCCTCGGCTACGAGCTGAAAGCCTCTTGTCCTTCGTAAGACCCAAAGCCAAGGGGGCGCCTGCTAAGCGTTCCCAGAAAAAGACAAGCACGGATGTGCCCGACTACAAACAAAAAGACCATCATTTGTAGACGCACCCTACTGGGAACGAAAAGACCCCGTTTGTAGTAGGGCACGTAAGTGCCCGTTTAAAGCATTAGTAGAGCACGTAAGCGCCCGTTTAAAGCGTCCTCAGAAAAAACGGTCTTGGAAGCACATCCCTGTAAACGAAAAGGCCCTCGCTCGTAGCCAGACGAAGAACCAAGCGGAATTCCCGTTGAGTGTTCGCAACGAGAACGAGCACACGCGTGCCCCGCTACGAAAAAAGATCTTTCGTTTGCAGTAGACCCACTGCAGCAGCCCCGGCCGCCCATAAAACCGGCGACCGAGAGCGTGACCTGCGCGGGTAAGCACTACCCCAAAATATAAAACAACAAAGCCCTTTTGTGAACGCAAGGGCCCTATTGGTGGCAACACCCAATAAAGCGAAATGTCCCTTGCGTGTTCGCAAAAAGAACGGGCACTTACGTGCCCGACTATGAACAAGAGCCATCGCTTGTAGTCAGGCACATGGCGAAGCGGAATGCCCGTTTAAGCGTCCCCAAAAAGAACGGGCACTTGCGTGCCCGACTACGACCGAGCGGAGTGACCGTCCTCAGCGTTCCCAAAAAGAACGAGCGCTCACGTGCCCAACTATGAACATGAAAAGGGAGTTATGCCTCGCTCCGGATATACTGGGCGATCGCTTCCCCCATTTCCTTCGTCCCCACCACCCGGGCCTCGCCGTCCGCGATGTCCTGGGTGCGGTATCCGGCTTCCAGCACCGCCTCCACGGCTTGTTCAATGGCCCGGGCCTCCGCCTCCAGTCCGAAACCGTAGCGCAACATCAGGGCGCCGCTCAGGATCGCCCCGATGGGGTTGGCCAGATCCCGCCCGGCGATGTCCGGCGCGGAGCCGTGCACCGGCTCGAAGAGGCCAGGCGGCGCTTCCCCCAGCGAGGCCGAGGGAAGCATCCCCATGGATCCCGCCAGCACTGCCGCTTCATCGGTCAGGATATCCCCGAACATGTTTTCTGTCACCACCACATCAAAGACCGCCGGACGCCGGATCAGGTGCATGGCAAAGGCGTCCACCAAGATATGCTCCAGGGCGAGGTCGGGGAATTCCCGCCGGACCACGGCCTCGGTCACCCGACGCCAGAGGCGGGAGGCCGCCAGCACATTCGCCTTGTCCACAGAAGTTAGCTTCTTCCGGCGGCCCTGGGCAAGGCGGGCCGCCAGCCGCACCACCCGTTCGATCTCCGCCCGAGTGTAGCGCATCGTATCGTAGGCCTCCTCGCCGTCCGGCCCGGCTTCCTGGCGGGGGCCGAAATACAGGCCCCCCGTCAACTCCCGGACGAAGAGGATGTCCACCCCCTGCACGATCCCCGCTTTCAGTGGGGTCGCGTGAAGCAGGGGGGAGAAGGCACGGACCGGGCGGAGGTTGGCGAACAGGTCAAAAGCTTTGCGCAGGCCCAGCAGGCCCTGTTCGGGCCGCACGGGGGCAGCGGGATCATCCCACTTCGGCCCCCCTACTGCTCCCAGGAGGATCGCGTCGGAGCGGCGGCAACGATCCAGGGTTTCCGGGGGAAGCGGCGAGCCGGTGGCATCGATCGCTGCTCCGCCCACCAGGGCCTCATGGAACTCGAATTGATGCCCGAAGCGATGCCCCACCGCCTCCAGGACCCGCAGGGCCTCCGCCGTCACCTCCGGCCCGATCCCATCCCCTGGCAATACGGTGATCACGAAGCGTCCCATAGAGAAGCTATGCTCCATCAGGATGCCTGCACGTGGATGGCCATCAACCCCTAAAGGCACCTTCCGCGCCGGGCGCCGCCTTCGCGGACGTATCGAGGGTCAGCGGAGTTGGACCTCCAGCCCGCGGCCTTTACTGCTCCTCCGGATGCCGATCGAGATCGGCCTTCGGGGCGCTTTTCGCGCCGGACATCTGCCTTCGCGGACGAATCGGGAGAAGATCGGCGAGGGCCAACCCTCGCTGGGGAACCTCCGGCAACCAGCTTCCACCCGCTGGTCTCGGGAGTTGAATCGGCAATGCATCTCCCGCGCTTCCGGGCCAGGCGTCTATCACCCACGGCCAAACATATCTTCCGGGGGCGGCCAAGGCCGCCCCCAGGAGGAGGATCTGTGGGGAGCAATCTCTATCGCCCGCTATTCCAGGCCGAACTCCAGGCTGTCCTGCAGGGCCAGCCGGCTGGCCTCCAGGATGTTGGTGGAAGCCCCTACCGTCCGCCATACGCGCCGGCCGTCGGTGCTCTCGATCCATACCCGCACCCGGGCCGCCGTCCCGGCATCCCCGTTCAGGATGTGGACCCGGTAATTCGTCAGATGAACGCGAGCCAGAACGGGATAACGGGGGAGGAGCGCCTTGCGCAGCGCCGCGTCGAGGGCGTTGACCGGGCCGTTGCCCTCCGCAGCCGTGTGCACGGTCTCCCCGTCCACCCGAACCTTCACCGCAGCTTCCGCGACCGGCTCGCGGCCGTCCCGGCGCTCCACCATCACGACATAATCGAGGACCTCGAAGGGCGGGGTGTAATCCGGCCGCGCGCGCCGCAACATGAGGATCACCGAGGCCTCCGCGTCCTCGAAGTAGAAGCCTTCGTTTTCCAGAGCCTTGATACGACGCACCACCGCCTGCACCGTCGGATCATCGGGATCCAGCCGCAGCCCGAACTCCATCGCCTTGGCGACGATGTTCCCACGTCCGGAGAGCTCGGAGACCAGAACCCGCTTGACGTTGCCCACACGAGCTGGATCGATGTGCTGGTAGCTTTCCTCGACCTTCAGGATGGCAGCGACATGGATGCCGCCCTTGTGGGCGAAGGCGCTGGCCCCTACATAGGGCTGATGGGAATCGTGGGGGAGGTTGGCTACCTCCGCCACGAAACGGGAGATCTCCGTCAGGCGGGCCAGCCCCTCGTCGGTCACACAGTCGACCCCCATCTTGAGCTTCAGGTTGGCGATGATGGAGATCAGGTTCGCGTTGCCTACCCGTTCCCCGTAGCCGTTAATGGTGCCCTGGACCTGTCGGACACCCCGGCGGATCGCCGCCAGGGAATTGGCCACCGCCAGCTCGCTGTCGTTGTGGGCATGGATACCCAAGGGAACGGAGACCGCCCGCTTGGCCGCTTCCACCCCCTCCTCAATCTCCCAGGGCATCGAGCCCCCGTTGGTGTCGCACAGGACGATCCAGTCCGCCCCGCCTGCCTGCGCGGCCCGCAGGGTGGCCAGGGCGTAATCCGGATTCCGCTTCCAGCCGTCGAAGAAGTGCTCGGCGTCGTAAACGACCTCCCGCCCATGGGCCTTCAGGAGAGCCACGCTCTCCCGGATCATCGCCAGGTTCTCCTCCAGCGTGGTCTCCAGCACGTGATGGACGTGGAGGTCCCACGACTTGCCGACCACAGTGACCACCGGGGTCTCCGCCTCCAGCAACGCCCGCAGGTTCTCATCGTCCTCCGCCCGGCGGCCCGGACGTCGGGTCATGCCGAAGGCGGCGATGCGGGCATGGCGGAGCGGCCGATGGCGGACCCGACGGAAGTATTCCGCATCCTTCGGGTTGGAGCCCGGCCATCCGCCCTCAATGTAATGAACGCCCAGTTCGTCCAGTTTCTCGGTGATCCGGAGCTTGTCCTCAACGGTAAATGAGATCCCTTCCCGCTGACTGCCGTCGCGCAGCGTCGTATCGTAAAGCCAGACGGGCTCCATCGCGCACCTCCTCGACCGGTATGGGATGGAAAGCAGGGGATATCGTCCGGCCGAAAACGGCGGCGATGGCGCGGGCGGCCCCGCTTAGGACCTCCATCCAGCGGTCCCAGCGCGGGGCAACCCGGGTCCACCTCCTTTTCCGACGATCCATGGAAACCTCCCTCGAAACGAGATTCACCTCATGGGCTCGACCACCATGACGATCATCTGGCGGACGGTTATGCAACGCGAAATCCGCAAAGCATTGTCCCAAGCCTTATGGGGCGCCTGCCTGGGACTTCGCCAGCCGGGCGCGGGTGTAGGGGATCAGCCCGCCGGCTCGGATCAGCTCGAGCATGAAAGGCGGATAGGGTTTAGCCCGAAAGGTCTGACCGGTCCGGTGGTTGTGGATCTCCCCGGTGTCCAGGCGAACCTCCAGCTCATCCCCAGGCGAGATGGCCTCCACCGCCTCCGGGCATTCCAGCACCGGGAGGCCGATGTTGATGGCGTTGCGGAAGAAGATCCGGGCGAAGGATTTGGCGATCACACAGGAAATCCCCGCCGCCTTCAGGCTGATCGGCGCGTGTTCCCGGGAGGAGCCGCTCCCGAAGTTCCGGCCGGCCACCACGATGTCGCCCGGCTGCACCCTGCGAGGGAACTCCGGATCGACCCCCTCCATGCAGTGGGCTGCCAGTTCCTTGGGGTCCGTGGTGTTCAGATACCGGCCCGGGATAATCACATCCGTATCGATGTTGTCCCCGAAAACCCAGGCGCGTCCGCGGAAACGCATAGCCCCTCCTTAGGCTTCTTCGGGATCGGTGAAGTTATAGCAACCCATCATGCAGTCCACCACCCACTCCGTTGGGTTAAGGGTATGAGCAGGAGCCGCTTCAGGTTCCATCTCCCAGGAGGTGACCGCTTCCTCCAGAATATCCTCCCAGACCCGGTGACGGTCGTTCATCGCGCCTCCTTCTGATTTGGGGTTTTCGGGGGTTAGGGCCGGGGGCCGAAGACCCCCAGCCCCAACCCCGGAAATTTTTCTCCCTCCTCTCCGCATCCTCTGAGGCTTACAGGGGCGATAGCCCAGCCCAAAATCCCTACCAGGACCCAGAAGCCCGTCGTGGGAGGCCACCTTTGGCGGCTTCGCACGCCCCCCACACGAATCCGCTTCAGGCCCCTGTTTACACAGCGAGGGCTTCGGCCTGAACCTCTTCCGGGCTCGCGATGCGGCCCAGGATGGCGCTGGCCGCCGCCACCGCCGGGTTGGCCAGATACACCTCGCTGGTCGGATGACCCATGCGGCCCACGAAGTTGCGATTGGTCGTGGAGACACAGCGCTCCCCCGGCCCCAGCACCCCGGAGTATCCGCCCATGCAGGGGCCGCACGAGGGCAGGCCCACCACCGCGCCCGCTTCCACAAAAATGTCGATCAATCCCTCGGCCAGCGCTTGCCGATACGTGGGCCCGCTGCCCGGGATGATGATGCACCGAACCTCTGGATGCACCCGCTGGCCGCGAAGGATACGGGCCGCCAGCCGCAAATCCTCAATACGCCCGTTTGTGCACGAGCCGATGAACACCTGATCGATCCGGAGATCGGCCAGCTCCCCCACCGGCCGCACGTTCGAAGGCAGATGAGGCACCGCGATCGCGGGCTCCCATTCGCTCACGTCGAAATCCAGATCGATCTCATATCGGGCATCGGGATCGTCCCTGTAGACCGTGAAGGGCCGCTTCGCCCGGGGGCGGACGTAATCGAGGGTCTTCTCGTCGACTTCCATTAGTCCGGCTTTTGCCCCTGCCTCGATGGCCATGTTTGTGATCGTGAACCGCCCATCCATGCTGAGAGCCTGGATGACCGGCCCGGTGAAGAACATCGCCATATACAGCGCGCCATCAACTCCGATGCGGCCGATGGTGTGAAGGATGAGGTCCTTCGCCGTCACCCAGGGCCGGAGTGTGCCGTGGTAGAACAGGCGCATGGTGGGGGGCACCTTCAGCCAGAGCCGGCCGGTGGCCATCGCCACGGCGGCGTCGGTGGAGCCGACGCCGGTCGAGAAAGCCCCCAGAGCCCCGTATGTGCAGGTGTGAGAATCCGCCCCGATGATGATCTCCCCAGGCAGCACTAACCCCTGTTCCGGCAGCACAATGTGCTCAATGCCACCGTCCCGCCCGCCCTCAAAGTAGAGGATACCCTTGCGACGCGCCCAGTTCCGGACAGCCATGCACTGCTCAGCCGCCTTAATGTTGGGCGGGGGCACAAAATGGTCAGCCACGAAGGCCACCCGTTCCCGGTCGAAGACCTCTTCGACCTCGAGCTTCGCGAACTCCTGGATGGCCAGAGCGGCCGTGATGTCGTTGGCCATCACAAAATCGACCTGGACCTCCACCAGTTCCCCTGGCTCCACGCGATCCAGTCCCGCGTGGGCCGCGATGATCTTCTCAGCCATGGTCATGCCCATCGGCGGACCTCCGGAGAGCAGGGATATGGCAGGGGCGAGGCCGCCTGGAGCGACCCCACCATCACGAAAGTTCCCAGTAATGCTTCACTGCGGACCGACAATGGAAACCCTCTACGGAACCGGCACAGAGACCTGATTCTCCACCGAAACCGTCTGGGGCGCGCGGCTCAGCCGCAGAAGCGCGTGGAGATAGGCTTTGGCCGCCGCCACCACAATATCGGTGTCCGCGCCGAACCCGCCGGCCAAGCTGCCCGTATGGGGATCTTCCGCCTGGATGAAAACACGCCCCATCGCATCGCGCCCGGGGGTCACCGCGTGGACGTTGAACTCCAGCAGGCGGGCCTGCATCCCCAGGGCGATCTCGATGGCTCGGTAAGCCGCATCCACCGGCCCGTTCCCGGTCCCTGTGCCCACACGGATCTCCCCATCGGGTCCCACCAGGCGGACCGTGGCGGTGGCGATCAGCGGCGTGCCGCAGGTCACCTGCAGGGTATCCAGCCGCCAGGCCTGGCCGCTGCTCTGAGTGAAATCCGCCATCAGCGCTTCCAGATCGAAGTCCGTCACATACTTCTTGCGGTCACATAGCGCTTTAAACCGGCGGAACGCTTCCTCGAAGACGTCCGGCGGGAGGTGATAGCCCATCTGCTCCAGGCGGACCCGGAAGGCATGCCGTCCGGAGTGCTTCCCCAGGACCAGGCGGGATTCCGGCACCCCCACGGTCTCCGGCCGCATGATCTCGTAGGTCAATGGGTTCTTCAGCATCCCATCCTGGTGGATGCCGGCCTCATGGGCGAAGGCGTTGGCCCCTACGATGGCCTTGTTCGGCTGGACCGGGATGCCGGTGAGGGCGCTCACCAGACGGCTGGTGCGGTAGATCTGGGTGGTGTCGATATAGGTGCGCACCCCGAACACGTCCCGCCGGGTATGGAGGGCCATCACCACCTCCTCGAGGGAGGTGTTTCCCGCCCGCTCCCCGATGCCGTTGACCGTGACCTCCACCTGGCGGGCGCCGTTGCGGATGGCGGCCAGGGTGTTGGCGGTGGCCAGGCCCAGGTCGTTATGGCAGTGGGCGGAGAGGATCACCCGTTCCACCCCGGGGACCCGACGGCGGATCTCCGCGAAGAGGCTTCCGAACTCCTCCGGAGTGGTGTAGCCCACGGTATCCGGGATGTTCAGGGTCGTTGCGCCAGCTTCCACTGCCACCGTCAGCGCCTGCATCAGGAAATCGCGGTCCGTTCGCCCCGCATCCTCCGGGGAGAACTCCACGTCGTCGCACAGACGGCGGGCATAGGCCACCATCTCGCGGATCCGGGCCAGGCACTCCTCGCGGGTCATCCGCAGCTTATACTGCAGATGGATATCAGAGGTCGCCAGGAAAACATGGATTCGGGGGCGCGGAGCTTCCCGCACCGCTTCCCAGCAGACATCGATGTCCTCCCGGTTTGCCCGGGCCAGCCCGGCGATCACCGGGGGACCATTCGGGCGGTCTTTCCCCAGGGGGCCGATCTCCTGGGCGATCCGCCGCACCGCCTCGAAATCGCCCGGCGAGGCGATGGGAAAGCCTGCCTCGATGATATCCACCCCCAGGCGGACCAGCTGCCGGGCGATCTCCAGCTTCTCCTCCACGGTGAGCGTTGCGCCGGGCGATTGCTCGCCATCCCGCAAGGTGGTGTCGAAAATCCGAACGACATCGTCCGCCATCGAGCCCTCCTTTCATACCTCCTTGGGGTTCAACCAGGGCATCATGGCTCGCAGACGACGGCCCACCTGCTCAATCGGATGCTGGCGCTCCTCCTCTCGCTTGGCATTGAACCACGGGCGTCCCTTCGCGTTCTCCTCGATCCACGATTCGGCATAGGATCCGTTGCGGATCTCCTCCAGGATCTGTTTCATCGTGGCCCGCACGTGCTCGTCGATCACCCGCGGCCCGCTTACATAATCCCCGTGCTCCGCAGTGTCGCTGACGGAGTATCGCATATAAGAAAGCCCACCCTGATACATCAGGTCCACGATCAGCTTGAGCTCGTGCAGGCATTCGAAGTAGGCGACCTCCGGCTGGTAGCCCGCCTCCACCAGGGTCTCGAAGGCCGCCTTGATGAGATGGCTGACCCCGCCGCACAGGACCACCTGCTCGCCGAAAAGATCGGTCTCCGTCTCCTCCGCGAAGGTGGTCTCGATCACCCCGGCCCGGGTGCAGCCGATACCCTTGGCGTAGGCCAGGGCAGTGGCGAGGGCCTTCCCTGTTGCATCCTGATGCACGGCCACCAGAGCCGGAACCCCTCCGCCCTCTTTGAACACCTCACGCATCCGGTGGCCCGGGGATTTGGGGGCCACCATGCTGACGTCCACATCCGGCGGCGGGACGATCTGGCCGAACCGGATGTTGAAGCCGTGGGCGAACATCAGGGTCTTGCCCGGGGCCAGATTCGGGGCCACCGCCTCCCGGTAGAGGGCCGGCTGAGCGGGATCCGGCACCAGCATCACGATGATGTCGGAGCGCCGCACCGCCTCGGGGACTTCGTAGACCGGCAACCCGTCCGCTTGCGCCTTCTCCCAGGATTTGCTGCCCGGATAAAGGCCCACGCACACATTGCATCCGCTGTCTTTCAGGTTCAGCGCGTGGGCGTGGCCCTGACTGCCGTAGCCCAGAACGGCAATCCGGCGGCCGTTCAGGAGGCTGAGATCGGCATCGGCATCATAGTAAATGCGCGCCATCGGGATGCCTCCCGTTGAAGGATTTGCACAGATGATGGCCTGAACGTCTCTCCTACGCATGCCCTCCTCAAGAGGCAGCCGTCACGCGGCCGCCTCAGCCACCCGGTCGGCCGGCGCGGCCTCGGCCTGGCCCCGAACCATCGCCATGGGCCCGGAACGGGTCACCTCCATCACGCCGAACCGCCCTAGGCGGGCAATGAAGGAATCCACCTTCTCCGTCGAACCTGTGACCTCCACGATCAGGGTCTCTGGGCCCACATCCACGATCCGGGCCCGGTAGAACTCCGCCAGCTGGGCGATCTCCACCCAGGCCTCCGCTGGAGCCCGGACCTTCACTAGGGCCATATCGCGGACCACCAGCGCGCATTCCCCCCAATCCTCCACGGCCTTCACGCAGAGCAACTTCTCCAGGTTAGCCCGGACCCGATGGGGATCCACCCGGGCCGGATCCACCGGGATCAGCAGGCGGAGATCCTGAGGGTCCTCGGTCCGACACATGGAGATCTCGCCGACCGGGAGATGGCGCCGGCGCAACAGATGGAACACCCGGTTCAGGCTCTCCACCGAGTTCTCAATGGTCACCGCCAGCCAGTGGGGCATTCCCGCCTCCTTTCGCATTCACCCGCATTTTTTCTTCCATAGCGCTGCGTCATCATCGGAATAATCCCGGATCAGGAATCCGGGACAGCCTCCCTTACCTCCTTTCCACGCCGCTTCGTGGCGTGGAAAGCGAGGTAAGAAAAGCCGGGGCAGCGGGGCAAGCAGCGAAGTCGCCCAATCCGCTACCCCCCAGCTTGCGACGGGGGGGCTTTCGGTGGGATCAGAGCTATAGCCGGGACCCTCGGCATCGGCCGGGCCAGTCCCTTTCCCCCTTTCCTCAACTCCCTGCGGCCTTGAGGCCACGGGAGCAGGGATCTCGCGATCGTGGCTTATGGCACAGCCTTCACGCCGGGGGCGATCATCATATCGAACACCGTCATCCCGGAGGGGATCATCGGGAAGCAGTTCTCCTCCGGATCCACAAGGATATCGACCACCACCGGCCGATCGGTGATGGCCAGCGCCTGCCGGACCGCCGGCTCCACCTGATCCGGCCGCTCCACCCGGATCCCGGCCGCGCCCACCGCTTCCGCCAGGCGGGCGAAGTCCGGGTTGGCCAGGTAGACGGCGGAATAGCGCCGGTTGTAAAACAGCTCCTGCCACTGGCGGACCATGCCCAGATACTGGTTGTTGATGATGAAGACCTTGATCGGCAGCCGCCATTCCACGGCGGTGATGAGGGCCTGGAAGGTCATCTGGAAGGATCCATCGCCGTTGATGTTGATCACCAGGCGGTCGGGGCATCCGAACTGGGCGCCGACCGCTGCCGGCAGGCTGAAGCCCATCGTCCCCAGCCCGCCTGAGGTGATGCAGGTTCGCGGCTCCGTCCACGTAAAGAACTGGGCCGCCCACATCTGGTGCTGGCCCACATCCAGCGTCACAATCGGCCGATAATCCTTCGTCAACTCATAGATCATCTCGATGGCAAACTGAGGCTTGATCACGTCCTCCCCTTGTCGGTAGCGCAATGGGTAGCGGGCCTTCCAGTCCTCGATCTGGCGCCACCAGGCCTCGGTGTCGGGCGGGCGGACGAAGGGGAGCAACGCCCGCAACACCTGCCGGGCATCCCCGACCAGGGCGACATCGGCCCGGCGGTTCTTGTGGATCTCTGATGGATCGATGTCAATGTGGATCACCTTCGCATGAGGGGCGAAGGCGGAGAGCTTGCCGGTCACCCGATCATCGAAGCGGGCGCCGACGGCGATGATGAGATCGGAGAAATTGATGGCGAAGTTCGCGTAAACAGTCCCATGCATTCCCAGCATTTTGAGGGCATAGGGGTGATCTTCGGGGAAAGCCCCCAGGCCCATCAGCGTGGTGGTCACCGGGATGCGGGCCTTCTCCGCCAGCGCCCGGATCTCGGGGGCCGCGCCGGAATGGATGGCCCCGCCGCCGACATAAAGGATGGGACGTTGGGATCCAGCGATGAGATCCGCCGCCTGTCGGAGCGCCGGCTCGTCGGGGAAAGGTAAGCGCGGGCGCGAGGGTCGGAAGACCTCCGGATCCTCGAAGGCGAAATCCGCTTCCGTGAGCAACACATCCCGAGGGAGGTCCACCAGGGTGGGGCCGGGCCGCCCATCGGTAGCCAGGCGGAAGGCCATGTGAATGGCCTCGGGAGCCTGGGCGGGCTTTCTCACCAGCCAGTTGTGCTTGGTGACCGACATCGTGAGGCCAATCACGTCCGCTTCCTGGAACGCATCGCCGCCCATAAAGAACGTGGGAACCTGACCGGTGATCGCCACCACTGGAGTGGAGTCCATCATCGCGTCCGTGAGGCCCGTAACCAGATTCGTCGCCCCCGGGCCGGAGGTGGTAAAGCACACCCCGGGCTTCCCGGTGGCCCGGGCGTAGCCCTCAGCCATATGGACGGCGGACTGTTCGTGGCGGACGAGGACATGGCGGATCTGAGGATAATCGCAGAGGGCGTCATAGAGAGGCAAGGAGGCACCGCCGGGGACGCCGAAAACCACCTCCACGCCTTCGCGGACCAGGGCCTCCATCACGGCCCACGCGGTCTTCATCCGACGGCGCTCCCGTCGGAACGTGCGGGGGATCGCCTGAGTCTGAGCCATCGTCGCTGTTTCCATCGGATCCCTCCTTTCGGCAGGCGGGGATAAAAAAGGGAGGGGGCCTCCCGTTTGGGAGGCCCCCTCCCGATTCACCGATATGGTGGAATACAATCCAGGCTAACCGGGGATGGTTCCCTCCCAAACGGGCATCGCCTCTCCGAGGCGAAGGATGCCCCGAAGGATGAGGACGATAAGGACGAGGGAGAGAACCACCAGACCCAAGACCATAGGTAGCTGTTCCTGCCTGTTCAGGGTTTGACGCTGTTTATAACATAGATCGGGAATTTTGTCAAGACCTCATCTCCCCATCGCGGATGGGACCGGCTGGACATAGGGTTCTGGTCGGCGCTTTGCTCCTCCCGTGAGGGAGCCAGGGCTTCCCCCGGCCCTTCAGTCGATGGGTGGGTAGAGAAGTGATCAGCGCACCGGATGGGCCACCACCACCAGGCGATGGGAATTGCTCCATGGAGGCCAACAGGTGACCAGCGTCAACCGCTCATCGGGAAACGGCCCGATCCAGCGGGCGTTCGCCTGTCGAACCTGCAGGGGCTGGCCTCGCTCCAGCAGGATGTGGCGTTCGGTGACCTCATAGAGGAAAACCCGTTCGCGGGTGTAGATCCAGATGCGATCTCCGATCTTCACATCGGCCAGGCGGCGGAATACAGATCCCATGATGTTATTGTGGCCGCTCAGCACCATGTTGCCGGGCGCCCCAGCCCGTGCCGAGGTCGGATGCCATCCTGCCGCATAACGATCCGGGGCCATCCATTCCCGATAACGATGCTCTTTGACCGACACCACGCGAGAGCCCGCGGGAACGATCGGCGCGTCCAGGGCGATGGATGGGATCACCAAGCGTTCGGGGATCCCGCCGATCTGAGCAGGGACAGGCTCCTCCGGCCCTTTCGCTCCCGGGTTGGGTTCCGATGTCTGCCATTGGATGGGATGTTCGATGGCAGCCTGGGGGATCCGCTTGGCCGAAGCGGGTGGGATGGATGTTTCCCACGTTGGAGGTCCTTGCGCCGGGAGAGGGATTTCCTCTCCCCCCCACGCCGACGATCCGGCGCTGGGGATCCCGCTCAGAATCAGCCCAAGACCTAAAATCCAGTATGCGGGAGTTCTCATCGAAGTGACCTCTTCGGTTGTGGAGGGGGAAATATGCCCGAGACGTGGGTTCCCCGGTTGCCAGCCTTAGGGGGTCCTTCCCACAGGGCCATTCGAGCGATCAGGGGTTACGTCGATAGCTTCCTTGGGAAATCTTTTCTCCCCCCTCCCCACGGCCTAAGAGGTCATAGGAAGGGGGGAGGACAAGGGGACGGGGCCGTTCCCCTTCATCGGACGGTTCCCAGCGGCATAGCTCCGATCAGGCTATAAAAGGCGGCCGCGGGGGACGCCGCCCTGGCAACGCCCCCCGTTCTGAAACCTCGCCCCATCCTGGGTTCACATGCGGCTCCGGCGGCGCGCGCGCCGCCCCAGGGCAATTCCCCCCGCGATCCAGAGAGCCAGCCCGATGAGCCAGGGAATCGGAGTGGGAAACCTCTCCACGCCGGTGCGACCCAGTAACTCCCCGTCTAAGGGCTCTGTGGGCAGCGGGGTTGGATCCGCAGGAAGCGGAACCGGAGGGGCCACCGGTGGTATGGTGGTCGGCGTTGCCACGGGAGGCGAACCGGGGGGCGATGGAGGTGTTGGAGGAAGTGGTGGAACCACCCCCGGCGTTGGAGTCAGAGTCGGCGTCGGGGAGGGAGCGGGTGACGGGGAGGGAGTTGCGGTGGGTCGCTCAGCCAGACAGAAGATGTCCCAGGGGTGCCCCGGCCCGATAGTTCCAAGCAGATTGATGCCCGCCCGAGCGTCTGCCTCCGTCGGATAGACCTCGAAGGCCAGATCCACGTGCATCTCGAAGAAGCCCTCCGGCCATGTCTCCCATGCCGGGTAAACAATCTCCAAGCGATAATCCCCTTCCTGCAACACATCCCATCGCTGAACCACCTGACGGCCCCCATTGTCGGGGATCACAAAGTCCAGCTGGACATAGCCCTTCAGCCAGCGGGTGCCCACGTTGCTCAGCGCCACCACATCGGAGTCCATCCCGGTTGGGCAGAGCATATAGGTCTCAGGGACGGTGAGCACAATGTCTTCGATATTGGGGTTGCCATCGTGATCTGCCCTCACCTGTGCTGGTGCACGCACGGTATGGAACAACCCAAGCAAAAGGATCAACACGCCCCATATCCTGATCTTGTGGAAATCCATCTCATCCATCTCCTTTCAGACGGGGAAGCGAAAAAGGACGGAATCGTGCTTTGTCCGGCTATGAATTGGGGATAGAGGGAACCAGAGCCAGCCTGGAGGACGATGGCCCTGCCCCCGCAAATCCCTCAACCCAAGATGGACAAAGCACTATTGCTTTGTCCATCTTTCATTTGGGGGTTTTCGGGGGCGGTGCGGGGGTCCAAAGGCCCCCCGCACCGCCCCCGAAAGATGTGTTCTCCCCCCCTCTCTACGGTCCAGAGAGCCGTGGGGAGGGGAAGAAAGGGGGGAGGGGCTATGGCCTTCGGGACGGGCTTCGATTCCTCAAATCCTCAGTTGATAACTGAAGGAATAGAAGCAGATACTCTTATTGTTTACGCAAAGGTTGGAATTAGGTGAAGAGAGGGTTACAACCAGCGGAAGGCAACCTCATTTTCCCCTTTGAAACCGGGCCCACCATCGTGGCAGGGTTTCGCTGACCGGGCCGCGCCAGATCTCATCCATCAGAGGCGTCAGCGGGGTATCCTCGAGGTTGAATTCCACCAGATAAGCGCCATGAACTCGGGCCAGACGGGGGAGGCTGGCCGCCGGTTCCACGATCCCCGAGGTGCCGATCACCAGGAAGATCTCGGCCTCGCGGGCCGCTTCCATCGCATGCTGCCACTCCTCAGGAGGAAGGGGCTCGCCAAACCACACGACATCCGGCCGCAAAAACGCCCCACACGTCGGGCAACGCGGCGGCAGCTCCGGGAGCGGGACACGATGATCTTCCCATACTTGCCTTTCTCGAGGACATCGCACCCGCCACAGGTTACCATGAAGCTCGACCACCCGGCGGTTGCCTGCCCGCTGGTGCAAGCCGTCCACATTCTGGGTGATGAGCAGAAAGCCCGGCAGGGCGGCTTCCATTTCCGCCAGGGTCTGATGAGCGGGGTTCGGCTCCGCGCGGGCGATAAGCTCCCGACGCCACGCATACCACTCCCAGACCCGGAGGGGATTGCGGGCGAAGGCTTCCGGGGTCGCCAGCTCCTCCGGGCGATACCGTCCCCAGAGGCCATCAGGCCCCCGAAAGGTCGGCACCCCACTTTCCGCCGAGATCCCTGCTCCGGTCAACACAACCATCCGAGGTCCGAATTCCGCGAAGCCCTCCATCCACATCCCCCCGGTTCCACCCGCAAGGGCGCTGCGGCTTCGCTAACCTGAGGAATTTTGAGGGCAAGTGGGGCCGCTGAATGTAACACCGCTCACTTCGAAATCTCCGACTCCTATAGGGCAGAAGAGCTCCGGCCTCGCCACAGATGCGAAAATCGCCCCTTCAATGCGGCAACCGCTTCCCACGAGTCTGAACCACTGTCCACAGCAGACCCACATTTCGAATCAGCACCACCAGCATCACAGCAAAAGCGGCCGCCAACCGTTCCGGAGGAACCTTCCACCACAGCATGAAGATCAGGCTGAGCGGGAACGCGACGATGCCAACGCTGGGAAGCCAGCGGAAGCGATAGGCGGCTAAAGCGCCCAGCACATACGCGGGGACCACCTCCCGGAAGGCCAGCGCGAACAGCGCTCCCGTTGCCGGCCCCAAGCCCCGCCCCCCTCGATCCAGGCGGATGACCTTATAAAACGGCCAGCAGTGGCCGATGACCGGGGCGACGGCGACCGCGATCAGTTCCGACAGGCTGAGCCCGGCCCGCAGCGCGATCCAGGTGGGAACCGCGCCCTTCCCCAGGTCAAATAGGATCGTGATCATGCCGGCCACTGGTCCCGCCAGACGCCACGCCCCGCCACCGCCCGGGTTGTCCTCGAACTCATGAGGGCTGCGACCGGTCTTCCATCGCACGAAGATCTCCGCCGGGAGGATCGAGCCCGCCAGATACGCCGCAAGAGCCAGCCAGAGCCCCATGGCTCCTCCTTCCGCAACAGGCTCTCCCCTTGACTGGGTTGCCAGCCCGGGGATTGGGGTGGTGAGGGCAGGCGGAGCCGCTCACCTCCCCATCCCAGCCTTTCCTACCCCTTCTTACGGCCTGTAGAAAGGGGGACAGGGGGTGCAGAATAGAAACCCCCGGCAAGGCTGTTCAGGGCCGCAGGGTAGTCTCTCTATTCTTCACGCCGTTGGGAACTTGCCGGGCGAGGCGGGATGACCCTACCCCCTTTAGATTTTCTTTAGGAGCGGAGTCGGGCACCAAAGGCGTCCGGCCCCGCCCCCAGGAGGAAACGAACGGCGCAATTTCTACTCTAAATTTAACCCAAGTTGCTACCTGGGGATCTCTCTCACTGGTGGAAAGACCTCTCCCCTGGATTCCCCCTTCCCGTGGCCCTTCGGGCCCCAAGGAGGGAGAATCCAAAAGATTTTGGGGCTGGAAGGGCCGCTGAAGGCGGCTTTCCCAACCTCAAAAAGCCTCCTCAGTGGTGGTCTCCTTATGGCAGATCGTAACTGGACATGAGCCCATTCCATCTCCTCGCGTCCTGAAGAGCCGCGGAAAGTGGATAAGAGGAGAGAGCTGGTCCGGCACGAGCCACGGTTGGGCTGAATCCGGGATTTACGGAACAGACAAAACCCGCACAGAATCCGGGCCCAGGAGGCTCTCCAAGCGGGCCAGCAACTCCGGGGAATACGTGGTGCCATGATGGGGGAACCGCAGACGCACTTGTCGTCGATCCGGATACACCACCACTACACTGAAGGGATCCGGACCCGGCCGCTCCGTCAGCACCCGATGGACTTCCTGAAGACGACGGAGATCCTCTTCTAATCGTTCGGTTCGATGGAAATAGATGAGAAGATGTCGCGATGCCGTCGCTCTCGGACCGGAGGAAACGGGCGGCCCTCCGGACGGCACCTCCCCTGCCGTCGTGCCGGAGGAATCCAGAGGTGAGCCTCCCCAATCCGGAGCGCGCACCGCTTTCCCGGCGCTTTCCGCTGAACGCCCGCCCAAACCCTCCGGAGAGGATGGGACCTCCGCGGTGGAAACGGCGAGCATGCGTGCGGTTTCCTCATCCTCTGGCCTCTCGAAGTCCAAACCCTGGCTGAGGACACCCGAGGGCTCGCCTTCGCGGGGGAGAGGGGGACGCGTTGCAACCCGTTCATGCCCCTCCCCCTGTAAGATCCCGGATCCTGGAGGCTCCGCCCGGGATTCCAGGTTGCCCCGCGAAGGATTTGGATCTGGCGAAGGGGCACGTTGCCCCGCCTCCCTCTCCAGGATCGAACTCGCCGAGGCCTCGCTTTTCTCCGGGCTCTCCCCAGCGGAAGGTAGTTTCTCCATGTCCTCCCATGGCACGGCCAGGGCTTCTTCCTCTCCCGGATCCTCCAGCGGCCGCACCAGTATGTCCTGATCCCGCAAATCCTCCGCGATGATCCGAGGCTCCCGTCCACTCGCTTCCGCCCGGCCTATGACGATCAGGATCGCCTCAGGACGGGCCAGGTTCCCCTTCTGCTTCCAAAGCCGCGGGAAGACCACTACCTCCACCATCCCGTGGATGTCCTCCATGGTCACGTAGGCCATGGTCTCTCCGCTTCGGGTGGTGGCGGTGCGCACCCCCCGAACGATCCCGGCGAGCTTGACGGTGTGGCCGTGGAGCTCCTCACCCAGATCCGCTGTGGTATGGCTGATCAGTTGCTGGAGCACCGGCCACTGTCGAGTGAGCGGGGTCTCGGAGAGATACGTGCCGACGAGATCCTTCTCCCACTCCAGGATCTGGCTTTCCTCCACTTCGGGAAGCGAGGGAAGCGAACCGATCAAGGAGGCCGCTTCCATCGAGATGCCGCTCAGTTCGAAGAGGCTGAGCATGCCCTGCTGGCGTTCCCGGTGATAACGGGCGCTGGCCTCCATCCAGCGATCCAGGATCTCCAGAAGCTGCGCCCGGTTTCCAAAAGCCCCCAGGGCTCCCACCTTGATCAGCGATTCCAGCGCCCGCCGGCCGATCTCCTTCAGATCCACCCGCCGGGCCAGATCATCCAGATCCCGGAACGGGCCGCCCTCCCGACGGGCGGCCAGGATGCGAGCGACCGCCCCCTCCCCCACATTCTTCACCGCTGCCAGCCCGAATCGGATCGCCTCCTCGCCGTCAGGTGTCCGCTCAATGGTGAACGTCGCTTCGCTCCGATTGATATCCGGTGGCAGGAGCGGGATCCCCAGCCGTCGGCATTCCGCCACGTAAAGGCCGATCTTCTCGGTTTTATCCCGGTCCACCGTCATCAGGGCGCACAGATACTCCACCGGGTATTTGGCCTTCAGGCAAGCCGTCTGGACGGTGATCACGGCGTAAGAGGCGGCATGGGCGGCATTGAAGCCGTAGCGGGCGAAGAACTCGATGTCCCCCCAGATCGCCTCAGCGGTCTCCGGCGGGATGCCGTTGCGGACGCAGCCCTCCAGGAATTTCGCCCGTTGCTTCGGGAAGGCCTCGCCCTTCTTCTTGGCCACCACCTTGCGCAGCTCATCCGCCTCGGAAGGCGTGTAGCCGGCCAGGTCGATGGCCACGCGCATAATCTGCTCCTGATAGACCAGGATCCCCATCGTGCGCTGGAGGATCGGCTCCAGTCGAGGGTGGCGGTATTCGATGGGCTCCTGACCGCGCATGCGGCGGATATAATTCGGGACATATTCCAGCGGTCCCGGGCGATAGAGGGCCAGGGCGTCCATCACATGGGAGAAGGCACGGGGCTTCAGATCCCGCATCATCCGGCTGAACCCACGGCCTTCTACCTGGAACACCCCGATGGTCTCGCCCCGGCCCAGCAACGCATAAGCCTCCGGCGCGTCCGTGGGGATCGTCTCCAGATCCAGTCGGACGCCGTGCCGACGGGCGATCAGATCACAGGTCTCCCGCATCACAGTGAGCGTGGAGAGGCCCAGGAAGTCAATCTTGAGCAGCCCCAGGGCCTCCAGGGCCTCCATATCGAACTGGGTGACCGGCAGGAGGGCCTCCCCGATCCCCTCCCCTTCGCCGTTTTCCTCCCGGGCGCTTCCTTTCACCCCGGTGGGCCGGTGCAGGGGGACGTAATCCACCAGCGGCCGGTCGGCAATCACCACGCCGGCCGCATGGGTTCCGGCATGGCGCACCGTTCCCTCCAGCTGCATCGCCAGATCCAGCAATTCCCGGATATAGTCCTTCTCCTCATACAGGCGGCGTAACTCTCGCCCTTCTTCGTTGGAGGGATCCAGGAGATCGCGGATCGAAACCTCCTTGCCGGGGATGGCCGGGATGAGCCGAGCCACGCGATCCACCTCCGGCAGGGGGAGATCCAGCGCCCGCCCCACATCCCGAACGGCGGCCCGGGCCTTCATCGTTCCGAAGGTGATGATCTGGGCCACCCGATCCGCCCCGTAACGGCTCACCGCATAGCGGATCATCTCGTCCCGCTGGTCGTCCGGGAAGTCGATATCGATGTCCGGCATGGACACCCGGGCGGGGTTCAGGAAGCGCTCGAAGATCAGATCCAGCTCAATGGGATCCACCCGGGTGATCCCCAGGCAATACGCCACCAGGCTCCCTGCGCCGGAACCCCGCACGTTCCACCAGATTCCCCGTTCCCGGGCGTAGCGGATGAGGTCCCACACGATCAGAAAATAAGCGTCGAACCCCATCCGATGGATGATCTCCAGCTCGTAGTCCAGCCGTTCCCGATAGCCGGGTTTGGGCTGGGGGAAGCGCGCCCGGAAGCCTTCCTCCGCCAGATGGCGGAGATAGGCCGCCGGATCCGGGAAGCCGGGTGGAGGCTCGAACCGAGGCAGGCGTTGTCGGCCCAGCTCCAGCGTCAGCGAGCACATCTCCGCCACCCGGAGCGTGTTGGTCAGGGCTTCCGGGATCTCGGCGAAGATCTCCCTCATTTCCTCCGGGGAGCGGAGATAATAGGTCTGATCGCTCATCTTCATCCGGCCGGGCTCCTTCAGGCGTTTCCCCGTCTGGATGCACAGCAGGATATCCTGGATCCCGGCGTCCTCCACTCGGACGTAATGGACATCATTGGTGGCTACAAGGGGCAGGTTCAGGCGTCGGGAGAGGGTGACCAGCCCCCGATTGATGGCGTTCAGCTCCGGGATCCCCGGGTGGGATTGCAGCTCCAGAAAGAAACGGCCGGGGAAGCGCTCTGCGAACCAAGCGGCGACGGCCTCGGCCTCCTCCATCCGCCCCTGGGCCAGCATGCGAGGGATCTCCGCTGAGGGACATCCGGAGAGAACGATCAGGCCATCCGCATGGCGCTCCAGAAGGGCTTTGTCGATGCGGGGCTTATAGTAGAACCCCTCCAGCTGGGCAATGGTGGCCAGCCGGATGAGATTGCGCCACCCGGTTTCATCCATCGCCAGGAGGGTCAGGTGGTAGAGGCTCCGGTCATCCGGCTCCCGATCCTGGATCGTGCGGCGGGCCAGATAGGCTTCCATCCCCAGGATCGGCTGGATCCCCGCTTCCCGGGCTTTCTGGTAAAACGTGACCGCCCCGTGCAGAACGCCATGGTCCGTCAGGGCGATCGCTGGCATGCCCATTCCAGCCGCCCGGTGAACCAGGTCGTCGAGTCGGCTGAGCCCATCCAGCAAAGAATACTCGCTGTGGACGTGCAGGTGGACGAACGACATGAGGCCTTTCGCGCTGATCCAGACAGGGTGAACAAGGGAAGAGGCGACATCACTTTACAGTTCACTTATACCACTGTTCCCCATGGGAGGGGAGCCCTGGAGGTTCGCTTTAACTTTCGCTGGAAGGTAGGTCAAACGCTGTGCGGATGGCCCGAGTCAGGAGTTCCACCCGCCCCGAAATGAAAAATCCCTTTCTTTCCACGGTCCTTCGGGCTGTGGAGAGGAGAATCCAGGAGGTTGTGTCGAACTTGGGATGGATCGCGCCTTGGATAGGCGGGCGGCCGGC
>NZ_JANWXB010000376.1 GCF_025055495.1 Thermoflexus sp.
GCCTTAATTTCTTCCCCCTTGGATGTGGGAACGGGGGGTCCCGCTGGCTCCCGAATGTTTCCTTTCCTCCCTTCCCACGGCCCGATGGGCCGTGGGAAGGGAGGAGGGACTCTTCGTTCCTGTTGGGATTAAAATTCAGTAAACCGCATGGCCCAAAGCGCCGTGAGGAGGGCGGATTCAGGAGGCGGGGGGGTTACCGGGCTCCCAAGAGGCCCTTGAGGGGAGCGGACGACCTGAGTGATTCTGCTGAGAAGATCCTACCGAATTCTGTGGAGGGAGTCCTGCCGATGGAAGATCGTGTGCTGGTTGAGCTGGCCTTTCTGATGCGGGAGCGAGCCTATGCGCCTTATTCAGGTTACCGTGTGGGAGCCGCATTGTTGAGCGTCTCCGGCCAGGTGTTCACGGGATGCAACGTGGAGAACGCTGTCTATCCCCTTGGTTTGTGCGCCGAACGGGTTGCTGTATTCAAGGCGATTTCGGAGGGAGAACATCGTTTCACCACCATTGCCATCGCCACCGAAAACGGCGGCACGCCGTGTGGTGCGTGCCGTCAGGTGCTCTCGGAGTTTGCGCCGGATCTGCGAATTCTGTTGGTGGATGCCAGGGGAACCGTGCGGGAAACCTCATTGCGCGCTTTGCTTCCAGAGCCCTTCGGACCGGGGGATCTGAAGGCCGTCCATCGTCAGCCTGGCACTTGACGGCTGGGTGGGGCGCTGGGCTGCAGGGATGTTTCGCTTCCTGCAGCTCGAGAGACGAGGGGGAAGGAGAGCTCTTTTTCAGGTGGAGAGAGGGACTGGGCCCTTCGAGGCCTCTCTTAGGACGATCATCGTGATGGGTTGCGAGCGGAGTTCGAGGGGAGACCATATGGCATCGGGCATTCGAGTTTCGCCCTCCAGGCGCTCTTCCCTCCGCTGGCTCTGGATGCTCTGGCTCTTCGGGGTTATCGGGCTGGGGGGCGGGATGAGCGTGCTGGCTTATCGCCTCGCTTTCCGGGAAGCGCTTCGCGCTGTGCCCTCTAGCCCTTCGGGCGACGAATCCGTTGTTTCAGCCAACAGCCCCGCGGAGAGCCCTTCGCTGAGCTTTCCTGAGTGGACCGGAAAAGAGCGCGTGAACATTCTGATCCTGGGGATCGATCAGCGGGATGGGGAACAGGGGCCATGGCGGACGGATACGATGATGGTGGCGACCCTGGATCCGGTAGGGCTCTCCGCCGGTGTGCTGTCGATCCCCCGGGACCTCTGGGTGACGGTCCCGGGCTTCGGGGAGAATCGGATCAACACGGCGCATTTCCTGGGAGACGCCTATGGCTACCCCGGCGGCGGGATCGCCCTTGCTCAGGAGACCGTTCGGTATAATTTGGGAATTCCCACGACTTATTACGTGCGGATCAATTTCGCCGCCTTTGAGAAAGCGATCGATCTCCTTGGAGGGATTGATTTGTGCGTCCCAGAGGCCATTGATGATCCTCATTATCCGGACGCGCACTATGGTTATGAGCCATTTCGCATCGATGCAGGATGTCAACACCTCGATGGCCGGACGGCGCTGAAATATGCGCGGACGCGAGCCACCCGTGGGGGGGATTTCGATCGGATGCGCCGTCAGCAGCAGGTGATCCAGGCGGTGCGGGAGCGGGTGCTCCGGTTGAACATGTTGCCCAGCCTGATCGCCCGCGCCCCTGCCCTGTGGGAGACGGTGAAGGAGGGGGTGCGCACCAACCTCACGCTGGAACAGATGATTGCACTGGCGCGACTGGCCGCCCGGATCCCCGAGGAACGGATCCGTATGGTGACGATCGGTCCTTCGATGACCCGACCCTACACCACGCCGGATGGGGCAGAGGTGCTGGTCCGGATCCCGGAGAAAGTCCGGGAGGCCCTGAGCGACCTCTTCGGATCTCAGGTGCCTCGTCTGGAAGCTCGGGTGGCTGTGCAAAACGGCACGATGCGACCCGGGCTGGCAGCCCGGGTGGCGGAATCTCTTCGGGCCCTGGGGGTGGAGATTGTGGAAGTGGGGAACGCCGATCGCTTCGATTATGCAGAGACCCGGATCTTGATCCGCCCGGAGGGCTGGGAAGCTGCCCATCAGGTGATAGGGTGGCTAGATCTACCCCTAACCTCAATCCAGGAAACCCCCGATCTCCGGTGCGCTTGTGATCTGTTGATCCGCCTGGGGGCGGATTTCCCTGAACCTTAGAGAGACGCCCGGCTCTGTCCCCTAAAGCCCCTGGAGGAAGCGAACTGAATTACTTAGGATACAAGCCGCCTTGGGCGGCCCGTATCCTGCGAAAAACCCTGCCGGCAAGAATCATCGCTGCGGGCTAGTGCTTTGTCCACTTTTAATTTGGGGGTTTTCGGGGGCGGTGCGGGGGGCC
>NZ_JANWXB010000021.1 GCF_025055495.1 Thermoflexus sp.
ACCATGGGCCTCCGGTGAAGATCCACGACGCAATTCCGAAGGCTATTCATTTTCGTCGAGGTGGAGGGATTTGGCAAGCCAGGGGAATGCGCGATGGAGGTTTCCCGCCTGTTTTGTCCGTCTTTGATCGGAGGGTCTTCGGGATGGGGCTGGGGCCAAAGGCTGCCACCCCCGCCCACGCAAGATTTTTTATTATATCTACCAATGGCCCGAAGAGCCGTAAGGCCGCCCCCCCAATCCCTGTTTTCATCCCTCCTTCCCCCGCCCTCGCCGAGGGAGGGCGAGAATACGGTATTGGAGGGGCGGTGCCGGCCACGAATTCAACACGAATACACAAATGATTCGTGTATTCGTGCCCCATTCGTGGACGGCCCCCCCCCGTTCCGCTTTCTGAAAGCCCCCGACGACTGAGGAGGAAGCGGCGACGGCCCGATACACGGCCACCGTGGCCTCGGCGATCCGCTGATGGGTGAATCGCTCCAGAACTCGCTGCCGCCCTTTATCCCGTAGAGACTGATAGAGTGCATGGTCTTCCATCAGGCATCGGAGCGCTTCCCGTAGCGCGTCCTCCCGATCCTCGGGGAACACCAGCCCGGCCTCCCCAATCACCCAGGGGATCTCCCCCGCCGAGGAGCCGATCACCGGAACCCCACACGCCATCGCCTCGACCAGCACCCGGCCGAACTGCTCTGCCCAGTTCCGTCGGGTTCGGGAGGGCAGCACCAGCGCATCCAATCCTCGATAGACCTCGGGCATGCAGGTGGAGGGCACCGGGGGTTCGAACGAAACGCGCCCGGAGAGCCCCAGGCGTTCGGCCAGCCGCCGCAGCGCCGGCCCCTCCGGGCCGCTTCCGACGATCCGCACCCGCCAGTCCCCGGGCAGCCCGGCCACAGCCCGGAGCAGGAGATCAACGCCCTTTTCGGGAACCAGACGGCCGACATAGCCGATCGTGAACGGCTGGGGCAGCCGTTCCATCGCCGGCGAGAACCACTCCGGATCCACGCCGACCTGGGGGATCACCGCCAGGGGCCCGGCGTATCCTTTGGCCCGCCAGACCCGGGCGGCCGTCTCGCTGCCTGCCATCGCCACGGCAGCGGATCGGAGAACCTCCCGTTCCCACCAGCAGAACGGCGGGGGATATCGACGGAGAAGGTTCTGCCATGAAAAGAAGATCGTCCGGATCCCCATTCGCTTCGCGATCCGGACGGCGTGCCAGGTCGCCAGATTGTAGGGCTCCTCCTCGATGTGTAGAAGATCCGGCCGCAGGGCGCGCAGGCGCCGGCCCAGACGGGGATAGAAATGCAGATGGAAGTGCCCGTTCAGGGCGATCGGTTCCACCAGCAGGGTGTAACCCCGGGTATGCGCGCGTTCCAGGGGAAGAACCCCGCGCTCGTCCCGCCAGGCCGGAGGCACCAGCACGATGAGCTCGATGTCCTCATGGCGTGCGATCTCCTCCGCCTTGCGTTGATAGGCCCCGACCACCAGGGCCTTCGAGAGCAGAACCACGCGCATGAGATTCCCTCGCGGCGGCCATGCAGGGATCCCGCAACTATACATCACATCGGGTAGGGGCATCCTGCGGATGCCCTGGAATACCCCTTGTAGGCATCCCCTTGGGACAGGCATCCGGCCTACCCCCCACCCTTTCGAACGGGGGCCACGGAGAGATGGGTGGAGCCGCTCGGGGACTCCCCCTGCCCAAAATCCTCAACACATTCGTAGCAAGACACGCTTAGATTTCCCTGGGGGCGAAGCCGGGCGCCGAAGGCACCCAGCCCCGCCCCGATGAGGGGAGGAAGTGAACAGCGTATAAAAGCCGGATGAAGCCCAAGCGCACTCAAGACGGCAACCGGATAATCTGGAGGATTCTTTGTTCTGACAGAATCTGGATCTCTGGATCTCCAGTCACCAGAGGGAGGCCCAGTTCGCGGGCCAGTTGGACCGCGAAGGCGTCAGCCAGCGCGATGGGATAGCGCGCCTTCAGACGCGCCGCCTCCAGGACCCGCCCCGGTGTGATCCCTGCGGTGGTTAGAGGTATGGAGCGACGAACGTCGCGCCAGAAGGTATCCGCTTCCTCCATCCCTCGAGCCCGACAGAGCCTATAGTATACTTCTCCCAGGTTGATCCACGAGATCCAGCAGCGGAATTCCTCTTCATGAGCCGCCCGTTCGAGAAGCTCCTGAACGTGCGCAGCGCCCGGCTCATCCTGCAGCCAGGATAGAAGCGCAAAGGCGTCCAGGCAGACGCTCATCCCCGCTGCACCTCATCCGCGTGTTCGGCTAGGTGGGCCTGGAGCACTCCGGAACCGGCCAGCCGTCCACGCCAGGACCGCCAGTTGCCTGGCGCTGGAGCGGGCACCCGGGTCAGGATCACCCGGTCGCCTTCCAGGGTCACCACAAAGCGATCTCCTTTCCGCACACCCAGGGCCTTCCGGATCTCCCGGGGGAGAACAATCTGTCCCTTAGAAGAAAGAACAACAATCGTCATGGCATTGTCTCCCTTCGATTGTCTTACCTGGATTGTAAGACATGCTGTAGAGAAGCGGCAAACCGGAAAATCCTGTGCCGCGCGATCCCAGGAGCGATCGGTTCTTGTAACGCTTCAACCCTCGCCCCGTCCCCCTGTCCTTTCCCGCAGCCCTTCGAGGGTGTTGGGGTGTGGGTGAAGCCATTCGGCCCTAGCCATTGCGCCTCCAACGGCGCAACTCCTGCAGAGATTTTAGGGGTTTTCGGGGGCGGTGCGGGGGGCCTTGGCCCCCCACCGCCCCCCAAAGATTCCCCACGGCCCACAGGGGCATGGAGAGGGGGAAGAAAGAGGGGAAGGGCCATCGCCTTCCGTTCCTCAAATCCCCAGCTGATAACCGGACAAGGCCATTCTTACCAGCCCTCAATCCTTTTCCCAGGCCGTCAGGGCATCCAGGCGCTGCTTCGCCTCTTCCGGGAGGGACCAGCCCACTGCGCCCAGGAGCTCCTGCAATTGCTCTACGGTGCTGGCTCCGATAATCGGGCTGGTCACCACCGGGTTGGCGAGCACCCAGGCCAGGGCGACCTGGGAAGGCGTTTTGCCGAGCTCGCGGGCGATCCGCTCGACTTCCTCCAGGGTCCGCCACGCCCGCTCGCTCTGAAAGTAGCGGGCCAGCGATGTGCTGATCGCCCCACGGCTACCCGGGGGAGGGAGTGCGTCCCGCCGATATTTCCCGGTGAGGAAGCCACCCGCCAGGGGACTGTAGGGGATCACCCCCAGACCTTGATCCCGACATAGGGGCATCAGTTCCCTCTCGAACTCCGCCCGATGCAGCAGATTGTAGTGGGGCTGCAAGCTATCGAAACGCGCCCATCCGTGCCGATCGCTGATCCACAATGCTTTACAAAGCAACCAGGCCGGGAAATTCGAGACCCCGATGTAACGCACTTTCCCCTGATGCACCAGATCGTCCAGGGCACGAAGGGTCTCCTCCAGCGGCGTCTCTTCATCCGGCCAATGAACCTGATAGAGATCGATGAAATCGGTGCCCAGCCGCCGGAGGCTCCCCTCCACGGCTGCCATAATGTGCTTTCGGGAGAGCCCCTGGTCGTTGGGGCCTGGACCCATCGGGCCGCGCACCTTGGTGGCGATGACCAAGGCATCGCGCCGCTGTCCCTTCAGCCAGCGGCCGATGATCTCCTCCGTGCGCCCGGCCCATGCCCCTGGCGCCCAGTAGGGATAGATGTCGGCTGTATCGATGAACTGGATGCCCGCGTCCACGGCAGCGGAGAGGATCCGATGCGCCGTGGGCTCATCCGCCGTCCAGCCAAAGGTCATGGTTCCCAGGCAAAGCGCCGAGACCTTCAGGCCCGTTCGCCCCAGTGTTCGATATTCCATCGGTCGTTCCTCCGGCAGCGTTGTTCGAGCTCCGGGGTTTCAGGAGCAGAGCGCGCCACCTCCAGCAACGCGCCCCGCCTCCAATCCTCCATATTATGGAGGCAGGCGGCGACGCCGAAGGCATCGCCACCCGCCCCTCAATTCATTCCTCTCTTCCCCTAACGAGCCCCCTTGTCTTCCGATTCCCCCCACACCCGTTGATCCCCAAACGTATCGGCGTGAGGCCCCCGGGCGAGGAGGGAGCGCCAGATTTCCGGGATCACGGTAACCCGGCCGTCGCGGTCCAGGCAGACGTGCTTGGTCCAGCCGGTGGCCAAGCGCATCCCGGTGTCCGCGTTGTAGACGGCGTAGCCAAAGGTGATAGCGCGGCTGCGAACCTCCTCCACCCAGGTGCGCACGGTGACGCGTTCGCCATAGCGGGCGGGGGCCTCATAGCGGGCGTGGGCTTCCGCTACGGCGAACAGGGCTCCGCTGCGCTCGATCTCCGCGTAGTCTGCTCCACAGGCGCGCATATACTGGCTGCGCCCCTCCTCGAACCAGATCAGATAGGCGCTGTGATGCACAATGCCCATCTGGTCGGTCTCCGCATAGCGCACGTAAAACGTCGTCGCTACGACCGGTCGATTCGCAAATGCTTCCCGCATGGGACAATCCCGTTCTCAGGAAGTTGGGCTCCCAGGCTTCCCTCTCTCTGCACCCTTCATCCAGTTGGGGCAGCGGAGTGGCGACGAAGTC
The DNA here is from genome assembly GCF_025055495.1 of Thermoflexus sp. Lineage (GTDB taxonomy): Bacteria > Chloroflexota > Anaerolineae > Thermoflexales > Thermoflexaceae > Thermoflexus. The sequence continues at coordinate 4,597 of NZ_JANWXB010000021.1, forward strand.
AACCGCGCCGCCACCTCGAAACCTCCAGACAGCTCGTGTTTCCCTGGAACCGATCGTGCCTTCGACTTCGTAGGGATTTGCGGGCGGATGAGACCGCTGGAGGCAACCTCACCCAAAGGGTAAGGGCACCGCGTGCGGTGCCCTTACCCTTCTTCAGGCGTTTAGGCCCTCGGGGAGGCGGCATATCGAAGATGCAAAAGAACGTTCTACGGGCCTGCTGGTCGGGAGAGCTCGCCGATCTCCCGGACGGTGAGGAAGAGCAGGAGCATCAACAGGAGAAAGAAGCCGATCAGATGGATGACCCGCTCTCGTCGCGGGTCCACCCGCTGGCCCCGGATAGCTTCCGCCAGGACAAACAGGATCCGCCCGCCATCCAGGGCAGGGATCGGCAACAGGTTCGTGAACGCGATGGCCAGGCTGATCAGCCCGATAAAGGTCAGGAACACATCCGGCGAGCCCACCTCCACACTGGTTTGAAGCGCCTCGCCAGCCTCCGCTCCGATCCGAACTGGACCCGCGGGTTCCAGCACGCCCGGCGGGACGAGCCCCAGCACAATCCGGGCAGGCAGGCTGAAGAGCTGTGCGGTCAGCGCAGCGAACATCGCCGTGCCCCGCGCGACCGCCCCCGAAACGCCAAAGCGCTGGATCCGATTGTAATCGGGCACTGTGGCGATAACGACGCCCATCGCTCCTTGACCGGGAGGCGGGTTCGGCCGCACATATACGGAAACCTCTTGCTCCCCACCCCTTCGACGGATGCGCAGGGTCACGGTTTGTCCCCGACGGTCCTGAGCAAGCCTCCGCACCTCCTCAGTAGTGGAGACAGAAACCCCATCCAGGGCGATGATCAGATCACCCGATTGAAGACCGGCCTGGGCGGCGGGCGAATCCGGAGCCACTTCCTGGATCTGCACCTGAGGGGCGGGAACCCCCAGCAGGAAGACCAGGATCAGCACCCCCCAGGCGACCAGCATGTTCATCAACGGGCCAGCAGCCAGGATCAGCAGCCGCCATGGCCATGGCCGGGCGGCGAATCCATCGGGGACGTTCGGGTCGTCTTCCCCTCGCAACCGCACGAAGCCCCCAAAGGGGATGGCGTTAAGGGAAAGCACGGTCTCCCCCCAGCGACCCAAGGTGACCAGGCGTGGGGGGAAACCGAATCCGAATTCCTCGACGGTAACCCCTCCCAGCTTCGCTGTCAGCAGATGCCCCAGCTCATGGAAAAAAATCAAAGGGCCCAAGACCAGCAGGAACCCCAGGAGCCCCCATGGCACTCCAATGATCGGCTCGGTCATGGTTCCTCCGCATCAGGCTTTCTGTTGAAGTTTTATCCTGCCGAAGTAATGATCCGGCGATCGCTCCAATCTATAGCGATGATGCTTTACCTCAAAGACCTCTCCTCGCCCATTACCCAACAAGTCTAATCATTTACGCCATGGGCAACTTCAGGCGTCGAATCCCATCCAAACACCTCTGGGAGGGAAGCAGGCCAGGCCCCTCCCCTCTAAAAAAATCTTTTTGGGGCTGGGGCGCCGCCGAAGGCGGCATCCCAGCCCCAAAAGCCGCGGGAGCGCTCGGACGTTGCCCATGGCGTTATTTTATTTCCGCCGGGTGTGGGCCGTCGAAAGGCGGCCCGCACCCGGCGGAACGGATTTCTTCCCTCGTTCAGCCTTCGCTGCACAGAGTATGAACAGGCGAACCGGGTGATTCCTGATTTCGGGGTGGCCAGTAGGGCCGCTACCCGGAACCCTTCGAGGGTCAGGCTGGACGGATCACGAATTCCAAATACGGCGGGCTCCACCCCCTGGGCCGCTGGACAGCACCCGCTGCACCCCCGGCACCTTCTGAAGGCGCCGCATGACCTCGTCGGCCACCTCCGCTGGGCAAAGCACATGCACATTGGGCCCGGCATCCAGGGTGAAGGCCACCGGCAGTCCTTCGTCCCGCCAGCGACGAACGGCCTGCAGGACCATGAGGGTGGCTGGCTCCCAGTAGAACAAAGGGGGCCGTGAGGTCATCATCACGGCGTGCATCCAGATCGCATCAGTCTCCACGATCTCCGTCAGGGACTCGAAGTCCCTTCGCTGAATGGCCTCCCGACAGCGAGCGATTCGGTCGGGCGCCGTTGCTACCCGGGAGGTATGGAGCGGGCTGGTGGCCGCCCGTCGATGGCCCTCGCTGGAGCCGACCGCCTTGTGCTGTTCGCTGACGATGGCGATCACGTCCCATAACGCCCAGTGCTCGGGCGGAGCGATGCTGTAAGCATAAGAATCCTCGTGGCGATCCCCGGCCACCCACTCCACAAAACCCGGAGGCACGGAGCGGCAAGCCGACCCGGAGCCCAGCCGGGCGAGGATGGAGAGTTCGCGTTCCGAAAGCGCCAACTCCAGCGCTGTGGCGGCTGCCGCCGCCAGCGCCGCGAACGCGGCCGCTGAGGAAGCCAACCCCACCCCAGCCGGGATGTCCGTGTTGGATTCCACCACCGCCCGTCCCCGAAACCCAGCCATCCTCCGCACGTGGTTCAGGAACGCCTCCACCCGATCCCGCGCTGGGCCTTCCACCAGGATCCCGTTGAGAATGAGCGCGTCGGGGCCTTCTTCCTCGAGAAATGTCACCGTGGTGACGGTGCGCAGCGCGCCCAGATTCATTGAGAGCGAGGGGTTCGCTGGAAGCCGGAGCTGATCATCTCGATTCCCCCAGTATTTAATGAACGCGATGTTCGGATGCGCCTGCGCCGTCGCTCGCCGAATCGTCCTCATGGTGTCTCATCCAGATCCCGCAACCGGATGCATGAACATCTGACGCCGTTCGCAGCTTCGGTTATACTGGACGACCGTTTCGACCAGTTATGAACAGGGGATGGAGGGAACCCAAGCCCATGGAGAGGACGATCATCCCTCCTCCGACCACCCTCCAAATCAAAGAGGGACAGAGCGCCGCTGTGGGCGTTGGCGGCCGCCAACGCCCACAAAACGAATAGCTCCCCGGGGATGGAGCAGGCCCAGGAGCTCATCCTCGCCCCGGGGCTTCCTTCACCAGAGCGGAACCGCTGGAAGCAACAGACGGGAAGAGGAAGGAAAGATCCCGCACGCCACCATAATATCCTCATCCCCGAATCGGGTATCGCTCCAGGCAGCGCACACTCGATCCTGGACCACATCCAGGCCCCAATAATCTCCCGGGGCCGGGCTGATGGGAGGCACCTTCACATTAAGGTCGAAGGAGCGGCTGCTGATCCGGAACGGAAGGCTCCAGGTCCGGCCGCCATCCGGAGAATACGCGTAAAAGGCATCGAACAGGCGGTTTCGCGGATCCCGCCGGCGGTCCAGCCAGAACAGATGCACCCACCCGCGGGAATCCGTCCGCACAATGGGATGCATGGCGTCCCCCGGGGCGGCGAATGGCTCCGATACGCGCCAGGTTCGACCACCATCCTCGCTGCGCGCGAAGGCGACCTCTGTTCCCAGATCCTCTCGAACGGAGAGCTCCGTCCACGTGACATAGAGCCGATTCGCGTCGTAGGGATCCGCTGCCGCGCTGGGGAGCGTGTAAAGGCGCCACTGGTCATAGAGCTGCACCGGACTGGGGGGCTGGAGAACGCTGGCCACCTTTCGGGGGGCAGAGAAGGAACGTCCGCCATCGAAAGAGGTCACCACGCGGATCTCCCCTATCGCCGTGGGAGACATGGGCTCCACATAGAACAAATGGACAGCGCCGTCCGCCCCCACCACCGGCATCGCCCCCTGAACGCCTTCCCCTTCCGTCGCCGTCACCGGAGATGACCAGGAGAGCCCGCCATCCGTCGAATGAACCATCCATAGCACATCCGCGTGCATAGGGCGCCAGGCCACATACAGGCGACCGTAGAAGGGACTGCCAGGCCGGTTATCGCGGGCCAGCCACGGCTTATCATCGAAAATCGTCGATGGATTTGAGATCACTGTCACCGCGTTCCGCCAGGTGCGCCCCCCATCCTCCGACCACGTCAGGAAAAGCCCATGATGGCGATAAGCCGGCGTCCCGGCGCCCAGGACCAAGACGTAGAAACGGCCATCCTCTGCAGCCAGGGTCACGGGATCGCTCTGCCGGGTGATTGTAGGGGGCAGCCCGGGAAAGGGCAGCTGGATCGGCCAGGATCGCCCGCCGTCGAAGGAAGCGTAGATCCAGACCTCACGGGTGATATCCTGGGTGCGACGGAAATCTTTCGCCGCCACCACCAGATTCCGCGGGTCATGGGGATGGATCGCCAGGCTGGGCTCCTGCTGGGCGAAGCCGCTGCCGTCCGTATTCGCAACCGTGTTGGGGCCCCACAGCGGAGAAGGAACCGGCTCCGCCTCCGCCCAGGCCAGCACCAGGGAGACGGCCAGACCGGGCAGGAGCAACCATACGATGGCCATCCTTGCGGGATGCGCCCTCATCGCTCAACTCACGGTTGCCTAACTTTACGCTTCTTCTGCTTTCGATAGACCCATAGGGATTTTATCACTGAACCCGCCAACCCCGATCCAGCGATTTTAGGGGCGCCGCCTTCGGCGGCGTCCCAGCCCCCAAACCCGTGGGAGTGTTTGAACGTTGCACATGGCGTCTTTTATCTCTCCTCCCTGCGACCCAAACGGCCATGGGGAGGATGGATGCGGAGGGACCATTCCACCCCGTCCGACCGGCTTCCAACGGCGGAACTCCTGCTACAATTATCTCTGCTCGGTCGCCAATCCGGGGATCACAAGATAGGCAACGAAGCTGCCGCCCCGCGATCTCTCTTGGCTCCCTTCCGGAGCTGAAAGGCCTCCTGGAGGAGAACGAATAAGATAAACAAGGCGGTCTCTCCGGTCTCAACCTCCCTCGGATCTGCCGCCCTCGCAGAGGTCGAAGAGGGTCTCATCGACCGCAACATGAACACCACCAGCGAACGATGTTCACCCCGGCGAGGAGGGAAAGGGGTCTATGGCGATCGAACGCGAGGAGAGGGCGTCATGGCCAGATGTGGCGTTGTGGAAAGCGGCGGGGTGGGGACGGCTCCTGGTGCAGGGAGAGGATCGGCTGGCCTTCCTGCAACGGATGTCCACAAACGACTTCCGCGCCATGCAGCCCGGCATGGTCCTCCCCACGGTTTTCACCACCCCCATCGGACGGATCGTCGATTGGACGCATGCCTGGGCCATGGAAGCCGAAGTGCTGCTCCTCACCTCCCCTGGGGCCGGCCCTGTGCTGCTTTCGTGGCTACGACAGTATATCTTCTTCCGGGATCGGGTTCGGGTCGAGGATGGCGCCGACCGCTGGGAGACGATCGGGCTGATCGGCCCCCGGGCGACGGAGTGCCTGGGATGGGCCCCTGAGGTCTCTTATGCCAGCCAGCCGATCCAGGTGGCGGGCATGGAAGTCCTTGCCGCGCGGATCGACTTCCCACCGTTGATCTGGATCGTGGGATCTCCCGCCCACATCCGGGCGCTACAGGAGCATCTGGAGAAGCAGGGCGTGCCGGCGATGGAAGAGACCACATGGGAGATCTGGCGGGTCGAACAGGGGATCCCGGCGTGGGGTCGAGAGCTGACGGAAGCTGTAAATCCCTTGGAAGCCGGTCTTCGATTCGCCATCTCGTTTCAAAAAGGCTGCTACATCGGACAGGAAGTCATCGCCCGTCTGGAGCATTATGAGAAAGTCCGACGTCGGTTAATCGGCCTCTATCTGGCGGAAGAGATCCCGATGGGAGGCGCCCGCCTGGAAGCGGAAGGGCGGGACATCGGATGGTTGACCAGCGTGGTCCGTTCTCCTCGATGGGGTCCCATTGGGCTCGGCTACGTGCAGCGGGAATATGCGAAGCCCGGCCGCTGGGTTTCCGTTCGATCCGGCGAGCGAACCGTCCCGGCCCGGCTGGCGAGGCTTCCGTTTTCCGAACACCCTCTGCATCCGTAAATTCATTTGGGGGTTTTCGGGGGCAATGCAGAGGCCTTTGGCCCCCCGTACCGCACCCAAAGGATTTTTTCTCTCCCCTCCCTACGACCTGGAGGGCCATGGGGAGGAGAGAAAAGGGGGGAGGGGCCATGGCCTTTCAGGCTGGCTTCAGTTCCCCAAATCCCCAGCCTATAGCTGGACAAAGCACTCAGCAGGGGCGCCGACTTCCGTGGGAGATCCGCTGCGCAATTCCCCGATTTGGATTACCATGCATTTAGGAGTTACGCAGCTGATCTTCTCCAGGAGCTTTGGGAGCGGAGCCGGCCGCCAAAGGCCTCCCCCTCGCCTCTCCAAAAGGATTTTTCTCTCCTTTCCCCAGGGCCCATGGAGCCACGGGAAGAGGGGATGCGAGGGGTGGAATCTTCCGGCGATAGCCATTCCGCTTTCAACGGCGTAACTCCTACATTGGAGTAGAGCATCCTGCAGGAGGGGATCTTCCAATGGCGCAAGAGCCTGTGAAGCTGGCCATCATCGGGGGCAGCGGTCTTTACCAGATGGAAGCCTTGCAAGATGTGGAGGAGGTGCGGATCTCCACGCCTTTCGGGGATCCCAGCGATGCCATCATTATTGGAACACTGGAGGGACGACGGGTGGCCTTCCTCCCTCGCCATGGGCGCGGCCATCGGATCGCCCCCAGCGAGATCAACAGCCGCGCCAATATCTATGCCCTCAAGGTGCTGGGGGTCGAGCGGATCGTTGCGGTCAGCGCCTGCGGCAGCTTGCGCGAAGAATTCGCCCCCGGCCATGTGGTCGTCCCCGATCAGCTGATCGACGCGACCAAGGGGAAGCGCCCCTATACGTTCTTCGGCAACGGCCTGGTGGTCCACATCTCCATGGCGGATCCCTTTTGTCCCCACCTGAGCGAATACGTCTACCAGGCGGTGAAAGCCGTCGGGGGCACCGTGCACAAAGGGGGAACCTTTATCACCATTGAGGGACCGCGTTTCTCTACGAAGGCGGAGAGCCGGGTATGGCGGCAGTGGGGGGCCGATATCATCGGCATGACAGCGGTGCCGGAGGCCCAGCTGGCCCGCGAGGCCGAGATCTGTTATGCGGCCATGGCGCATGTGACCGATTACGACGTCTGGCATGAGAGCGAGGAGCCAGTGACCGCGGAGATGGTGATCCAGCGCCTGGCCGCCAACGTGGCCCTGGCCAAAGAGGCGATTCGGGTCCTGGCCCGCATCCTCCCGGATGAGCGGCCATGCGCCTGCGGTAACGCTCTGCAACACGCCTTCGCCACCGATCTCTCCCTGGTCCCCGAATCGCTTCGGCGCGATCTGGCGCCGATCCTGGGGAAATATCTGGAACCGCCTCGTCCGGCGCATTGAGGGGCAACTTTCCTCTCCCTGCAGCTCAAAAGGCAGGCTCTTCTCCATTTATTCCAGGGCGGGGCGACCGGTCGCCCCGCCCTGGAGGGACCTCTCAACGAACCTCCCGCACCAACCGGTCATAGGGGATATCTTCCTGAATCAATCCTTTCGCCCGGGCCCAGGCGATCACATCCGCAAATTGCTCCCGACTCGGGAGCGCGCGCTCCGGATATGGGGGGAGCCGGTAGGTTCCCACCAGCGGCTGAGGCACCAGCTTTTGTTCGGAGAGAAGGCCGGCGTATTTGTCCGGGTTCGCCTGAATGGCCGCCACCGCCTGATCCCACGCCTGCAGAAAGCGCCGCACCACCTCCGGGTTCTTCTCCACCACCTCCGCCCGGAAGCTGAGCACGCTCAGGGAGATCGACCTTACCTCGCGATCATCGGCGACCACCTTCGCCCCCCGCTGGATCGCCAGGGTCGCAAAGGGATCGGGAAGCGTGGCCGCCTTCACCTGACCCTCCGCCAGGGCCTGCAGCCGATCCGGTATCCGCGGGATGTTCACCGTCCGGTATTCCCCGGGCTTCAGCCCAGCCCGCTCCAGGATCCGATCCGTCATATACTCAATGACTGTCCCTTGGGAAATCGCGATCTCCACCCCCTTCAGGTCCTGAGGACTCTTAATCCCGGCGTTGGGGTTGGCCAGGATGAAATACTGGGGCGCCTGCGGATAGGCCTGTCGCGCGATACGGACCACGTAGATCTGGGCTTTCTCTTTGTTGTAGAAAAGCGTGGAGACCGTATCATTCACCATCGCGTCGATGCGCCCGGCCTGCATCAGCTGATCTCGCTCCGCCGCCGAGGCCGCGGGCACGACCTCCACCTCCAGACCCGCCCGGACGAAGTAACCTTCGACCTGGGCCACGTAGACCGGCAGGACATCCAGGATCGGCAGCGCTCCGAAGCGAACCCGCATCGGACCCGGGCTTGAGGAGGGCTGACATCCGATCGCGCCCAGGATCAACCCGGCCATCAGCGTTAGCATAATCCCTGGTCGCTGCTTCATAGACCTCCTCCCATCTTGGAGTTCGGAGTAAGGGTTCCGTGCTGGACTAAGGGCGAATGGACCCTCAACGTCCTTCGCCTTCCCCTGGAGGGCCTTGAGGCGGAGCTCAAGCACCGAAGGCCCTCGACTCTGCCTCGGAGGGAATTCCATTCCAAATTCCTGGAGTTTACGCCATGGGCAACCTCGGGCATCAAGTCCCATCCAAGCGCCTTCGAGAGGGAAGGGATCAGACCCCTCTCTCCCTGCCCCAGGTCCCATGGGCCCTAGGGCAGGGAGAGCAAAAATATCTTTTGGAGCCGAGGCTCCGCCGAAGGCAACATCCCAGCCTCAAAACCCTGGGGAGAGCTTGGAAGTTGCCCATGGCATCCGTAGTTTATCTTAAAGAGGCCATTTTGCAAAGGATTTCCCAACTGACCTCTGGACGAACTCGCTGATTTCTTTCCGGGGGAAGTTTGAAGGTGAGCAAGGCCACCTTCAGCGGCCTCGCCCATCCCTGAACCATATCATCTTCTCCCTCCCCGCAACCTGCAGAGCCGGAATTCAGGCGGGGGGGACTTTTAGCGCCGTTAGAAACAAATTACAAACGGGGACACAGGCAGCGCTCCTCCGGCGCAGTGATGAAAGGGGCCGCGCACGAAGAGCAGACGGAGCCCCTGGATTCTCCAGGATCCACACGTTGCGCATAAGGAAGCCGCTCAAGCCGCGAAGCACTTGACAATCCAGTTCTGGCATGTACAATAACGATCGGATCCACAGTTCCCCGGAGTGCTCTGGATGGGTGAGCTGCGGATGCGGGATAGACGGACGAGAGACGCTTGGCCGCCCCGGCTGGATAAGGGACCGCAAGCGGGGGCCGGGAGGCCTTCCCCCAGTGAATGTGGGTGCCTTCTTCTGCTCCAATCCCCGGGACCGGACAAGTCTAAAAGGATTATGCGCTTCGCGCTCCTGCTCGCTCCCCACTCCAAATCCCCATCATTACTCTGGATCTCGGAGATCCACGAGACGCCAAAAGAGAGCCCTCATCCCTCTCTGTCTCCAGGGAGGTGACTCATGAAATACGCCAATATTGCGCGCTGGATTCGCTTGGTAGTTGCGCTGGCGATAACGCTTAGTGCGACACCGATGTCTGCAGGCGCGCAGATGGGAATGGCTCCGTTCATCACCCCTGCTCTCGATGTGGCCTCCTCATCCTCAGCAGCGGTGTCTTCAACGGCCTCTGGGCCAGGGATATATCCTCCTGAAGCCCCCTCTAAACCTGAAGCCCCCTCCGAATCCAAGACCGATCCCGAGGTAGAGACAGCTTCTGAGGAGGCGCTTCAGAAGCTGGCTCCAGAGCTACGGGAAAGGGCGAAGAGCCCCACCGGCCGCACCGTCCTGGTTTCGGTTCTGATGGTGAAGCCGACGGATCTGGGTCGTCTCATGGAACGGGTGGTCTACGCCCGGCCCTTAAACGGCCTCCGCTGGGCGGTCGGCCAGATCCGGGATGCCAACCTGATCAAGCTGGCAGGCCTGCCGGGCGTGGTATCGGTGATCTCCACTGAGACTTATCGGCCAATGCCCGCGCCGGGCGAGGAGG
>NZ_JANWXB010000057.1 GCF_025055495.1 Thermoflexus sp.
ATCAGTTACAGGGAGACACTACCCATTTTTGATTGGGGTCCCGGGGTGGTGCAGGGGAGGGCGATGGTCCACCACACCGCCCCTAAAGGATTTTTCTCTCCCCCCTGGCTCGGAGGGCCATGGGGAATAAAAAAGGGGGAGGGGGCATTCCACCTCCCCAAGCGGCTCCCAACGGTGTAGCTCCCGAGATAGGGGTGAAAGACTTTTCGCCCCTACTTGAACCCCGAAACTGGATCTCAGCACGTAGCAATCAACGTAGCGCTCTCTGCGCGCTTCCGAAACCCCCATATATGGGGTGCAATAGACGCATTATCGCCATATATGGCGATATCGAGTCTTTTTCGAGAATGACAAGGTTGTCCCGGTTGATCTCTCGTCTCACTGTCCAGGGGGCGGCGAGAGGAGAGGGTGAGGGGATCTCCTGCCGGGCCGAAAGGGAGGACGGGAGGACTTCGCGTAGTCCTGGATTGGATGTCAGACGAACGGGCTGTGCCTGAGTGCTTTGTCCATTTTTCATTTGGGGGCGGCGTGGGGGCCTTTGGCCCCCCGCACCGCCCCCCGAAAGGTTTTTTCTCCCTCTCCCCACGGCCCGGAGGGCCATGAGGAGAGGGAGAAAGGCGGGAGGGGCCATCGCCTTCCAGACTCGCTTCGGTTCCTCATTTAGGGGCGGGCGGGGCGGCCTCCGACGGCCCTGCCCGATCCTACAACCTCAAAAAGGAGGAGGCTATGGCGATGCGCTGGGAGATCCGTGTGGACGAAGCCCATCCGGAGGACGAGATCCCCTTAACGGAGAACGGACGCATCGTCCTGGAGCGCCGGTATCTGCGCAAGGGGCCGGACGGCCGGCCCGTGGAGACGATCCCCGAGATGTTCCGCCGGGTGGCGCGGGCCGTCGCCGGGGCGGAGAAGGAGCTGGGCGGGGATCCGGGTCTGTGGGAGGAGCGGTTCTACCGGATGCTCACCGCCCTCCGGTTCCTTCCGAACTCACCCACCTTCACGGGCGCTGGGACGCCTCTGGGGCAGTTGGCCGCCTGCTTCGTGCTCCCCCTCGAGGACGACATGGGCAAAGTCACGGGGGGCATCTTCCAGACGCTGCGGGATGCCGCCCTGATCCAGCAGACGGGCGGAGGCAACGGCTTCTCGTTCTCCCGGCTCCGCCCCAAGAACGCGGTGGTGTTCTCGTCGATGGGCCGCGCCACGGGGCCGGTGGGTTTCCTGCGGGTTTACGATCGCGCCTTCGGGGAGATCGCCCAGGGGGGATCCCGCCGCGGCGCCAACATGGCCGTGCTCCGGGTGGATCATCCGGATGTGGAGGAGTTCATCACCTGCAAGACCGATGAGAACGCCATCACCAACTTCAACATCTCGGTGGGCATCACCGATGCCTTCATGCGGGCGGTGGAGAACGATGAGGAGTGGGAGCTGCGCTTCCCGGATGTGTTGCATCCGGCTTACCGGGAATTCCGCGGCACCTTAGAGGACGCCGAGCGATTGGGGATCCCGATCCAGGTTTACAAGCGGGTGCGGGCGCGGGATCTCTTCCGCAAGATCGCTACGCAAGCCCACCACAACGGCGAGCCGGGGGTCCTCTTCCTGGACACGGCCAACCGCTCGAACCCGGTGCCCCACCTCTACCGCCTGGAAGCCACAAACCCATGCGGTGAACAGTGGCTGGGTCCCTTCGAGAACTGCTGTCTGGGATCGGTGAACCTGGCGCGCCACGTGAAATACACCAACGGCCGGGCGGAGGTGGATTGGGAGAAGCTCCGGGAGACGGTGGAGTGGGCCACTCGCTTCCTCGACAACGTGGTGCAGGTGAACCAGTATGTGCCGGCCGTTCCCCAACTGAAGGAAGCGGCCTTCCGGACCCGGCGCATCGGCCTGGGGTTTATGGGGCTGGCGGACATGATGTATCACCTGCGGATCCGCTACGGCTCGGAGGAGGGCCAGGAGTTCGCCGCTCAGATCGCGGAGTTCATTCGTTACCACGCGATGCAGACCAGCGTGGCGCTGGCCCGGGAGCGCGGGCCTTTCCCAGCGATCCGAGGAAGCATCTACGATCCGGAGGATCTGAAATGGGAGCCTCCCAGGCCGCTGAAGCCCTACGTCCGCGACTGGGGCCGCCCGCCCCTGGACTGGAACGCGATCGCGGAGGGGATCCGGCGCTACGGCATCCGCAACGCGGCGCAAACGACGGTCGCCCCCACGGGCACCCTGTCCACTGTCGCCGGCTGTGAAGGTTATGGCTGCGAGCCCGTCTTCGCCCTCGCTTATGTTCGCTATGTCCACGAGGCGGAAGGGCGCCTGGAGCTACGCTACGTCAGCCCGCTCTTCATGCGCGCCCTGAAAGAGGCCGGCCTGGATGAGGAGACCCGCGCCCGGATCATCGAGGAGGTTCTGCGCAAGGGCACCTGCCAGCACATCGAGGAGCTGCCCGACTGGATCCGCCACACCTTCGTGGTCGCCCAGGATCTGACCCCCGAAGAGCACGTCTGGATGCAGGCCAGCATCCAGGCTTTCATCGATAACAGCATATCGAAGACGATCAACTTCCCCTCCACGGCCACGGTGGAGGACGTGGAGAAGGCGTATATGCTGGCCTGGAAGCTGGGTTGCAAGGGCCTGACGGTTTATGTGGCGGGGTCCCGCGAGAAGGAGGTGCTGGAGACGCTGGAGACAAAGGAGAAGAAGGAGCAGAAGAAGGAACCGGCTGTGATCGCGCCGACGCAACCCACACTGCCACAGCCGGTGGGCCCGACGGTGCGTCCCCGGCCGCAGAAGCTGACCGGGGTCACCTACCGGATCGCCACGCCGGTGGGGACGGCGTTTATCACCCTGAATGAGAACGGGGAGGGCCAGCCCTTCGAGGTGTTCCTGAATGTGGGGAAGGCGGGGTCGGATATCGCGGCGGTGGCGGAGGCCATCGGGCGCCTGATCTCGCTGCTGTTGCGCCTGCCCTCGCCGGTTCCCCCGGTCGAGCGGCTGCGCCAGGTGGTGGATCAGCTCCACGGCATCGGCGGGGGGCGCGCCCTGGGCTTCGGGCCGGAGCGGGTACGGAGCCTCCCCGATGGCATCGCCCGGGTGCTGGCGGAATATCTGGCGGAGCGAGGCGTGGAGGTGATCCCGGCCTCCCCCGCCGCCGTCCAGCCGACCCTTCCCATGCCGCAGCCTCGCCCGGCGGTTGCCGAGGAACGGGATCGGCTCGGTCCGGTGGGCGACCTCTGCCCGCAGTGCGGGGAGGCCGCGTTGATCGAGCAGGAAGGATGCCGCACCTGCTACAACTGCGGCTACAGCGAGTGTTGAGAGGGGGCGCCGAAGGCGGCCCCGACCGCCCCCAAACTTCTCTCTGAAAGGGCCGGGGTTGGGGTCGTGAAACCCGCCGCTGGGTTTCCCCCAACCCCCGATTGTCCATCGGGCACGGTGCTCCTCCATGCGTGGCGGGTCGATGCGAGCGGCCGCCACGCTTTTTTATCTGGACTTGAGCGTAGGGCTGAGGGCATTGCCTCGCCCTTTCCTTCCCCCAGAAAAGATCTTTCTCCTCCCCGAGGTAACGAATTCGAGTAAAATCCCCAATGATCTTCTCTCATGGAGGACGCAGAATGCGCAGTGTGGAATGGCGCGACGGCACATTGCGTTTGATCGACCAGCGGCGCCTGCCCCATGAACTGGTGATCCTGGAGTGCGACACCCCTCAGGCGGTCGCGGAGGCCATTCGCACCATGGCCGTCCGCGGCGCGCCGGCGATCGGGGCGGCTGCGGCCTTCGGGATGGCCCTGGCGGCCCTGCGCAGCCCGGCGTCGGATCCGATGGGCCTGTTGCGGGATCTGGAGGCAGCCGCGGCCCTGCTCAAGGCCTCCCGGCCCACGGCCGTGAACCTCTTTTGGGCGGTCGATCGGATGCTCCGCCGCGCGACCGATGAGCGCCTGGGGGATCCGCAGGCCCTGCGGGAGGCCCTGGTCGCGGAGGCGATGCGCATTGCGGAGGAGGATGTGGAGACCAACCGGCGGATGGGGCAGTTTGGGGCGACCCTGATCCGGGATGGCGATACCATCCTGCATCATTGCAACACAGGCGCCCTGGCCACGGTGGACTATGGCACCGCTCTGGGGGTGATCCGCACCGCCCATGAGCAGGGGAAGCGCATCCACGTGCTGGTCGACGAGACGCGGCCGCGTCTGCAGGGCGCTCGCCTGACTGCGTGGGAGCTGCTGCAGCTGGGCATTCCCTTCACGGTGATCGCCGATGGCGCAGCTGGCTATTACATGCGCAAGGGGAAGGTGAACATCGTGCTGGTGGGGGCCGACCGCATCGCCGCCAACGGCGACGTAGCCAACAAGGTCGGCACTTACACCCTGGCGGTCCTGGCGAAGGAGCATGGAGTTCCCTTCTACGTGGTGGCACCGACCTCCACCATCGATCTGCGCACCCCAAACGGCGATGCGATTCCGATCGAGGAGCGGGATGAGCGGGAGGTTCTGGAGATCGAGGGGATCCCCATCGCGCCCCGGGGGGCGCGGGCGGCGAACCCAGCCTTCGATGTCACCCCTGCCCGTTATATCACCGGCATTGTCACCGAGAAGGGGATTCTGTATCCGCCCTTCGATCTTCATATCCGCCGCGCCCTGGAGCCGGAATAAGGAGGGATGCTGATGTGGCTGCGCTGCGCGTCCTGTGCCCACCAGTGGCCCTATCTCCGCTTTGAAATCCGTTGTCCACGCTGCGGCGGCGATTGGCTGGATGTGGTTTACGATCTCCCCGTGGTTCACCGGCGCTGGGAGCAGGTGTTGCGGGAGCGGCCGTTCACCATGTGGCGCTATCGAGAGTTGCTGCCGGTTCGGGAGGACCTGCACATCGTCACGATGGATGAGGGGGGGACGCCGCTGCTGCGCGCGGAGAACCTGGGGTTGATGCTGGGACGCCCGCGCCTTTACATCAAAGACGAGCGCCAGAATCCGACGGGGTCTTTCAAAGATCGCCAGGCCTCCCTGGCCATCTCGGTGGCGCGGGAGGCAGGTCTGCGGGAGATGGTGGTGGCTTCCACCGGGAACGTGGCCATCTCCTACGCCGCCTATTGTGCCCGGGCCGGGATCCAGTTGTGGGCGTTCCTGGTCAGCTCCGCGCCCTCGGACAAAATGCGCGAGGTCGCCCTGTATGGCGCGGAGGTCATCAAGGTGACAGGAACTTACGATCAGACCAAGCGGGTGGCGGCCCAATTCGCAGAGCGGCGCGGGCTGTTCCTGGACCGGGGGATCCGCAGTCTGGCGGCGCGGGAGAGCATGAAAACCCTCGCCTTCGAGATCGCGGAGCAGCTGGGATGGAGAGCGCCGGATTGGTATATCCAGGCGGTGAGCGGCGGGATGGGCCCCATTGGGGTATGGAAAGGGTTCCAGGAGCTGCGGGCGATGGGCCTGGTGGATCGCATCCCTCGCATCGGCGTGATCCAGGCGGAAGGTTGCGCGCCGATCGTGCAATCCTTCCGCGAGGGCCTGGAGCAGGCCCGGGTGGTCCAAACGCCGCGCACCCGCATCGCCACCCTGGCGACCGGGGATCCGGGGCCAGCCTATCCGGCGCTGCGCCGGATCGTCCTGGAGACAGGCGGGGCGATGGAAGCCGTGAGCGATGAGGAGACGTATCGAGCGATGCATCTGCTGGCCAAGATGGAGGGCCTCTCGATGGAGCCGGCGGCGGCGGCGGCCTTCGCTGGGGCCTTCCGGCTGATCGCCTCAGGCCGCATCCGGCCCGAAGAGACGGTGGTCATCAACGCCTCCGGCCACACGTTCCCGGTGGAGAAGTTCGCCTTGGGGGAGGCCTGGGTGCATGCCCTGGAAGCCCCCCAGGCCCCTTCAGAGGGATTCCTGATCGCTCTCGATCAGCTGGATCCCCGCAGCCGGCGGGTTTTGATCGTCGATGACGATCCGGATGCTGCCCGCCTGATCCGCCGGATCCTCCAGGCCCGGGGGACTTTCTACGTGGAGGAAGCTTATCGGGGCGATGAGGCGCTGGAGCGCATCCGGAGCCAGCCGCCGGATGTGATCCTCCTGGACCTCATGATGCCCGGGATGGACGGCTTCGCGGTGCTGGAGGCCTTGAAGGCGGATGAGGCCCTGCGCCGGATCCCGGTTCTGGTGGTCACCGCGCGGAGCTTGGCCCCGGAGGAACAGGCCCGCCTGCGGGAACAGGCCTACGCGGTGCTGGAGAAGGGGACCTTCACAGATGAGCATTTAATCGAGGATATGCTGGCGGCTTTACGCACCTCTTGATTGGACCTTGGACAAACAGGCCGCGCCCCAGGCCCTTTGCGCCTCCTCCATAGACGGAGGCAGCCCCTCTCCCAATGGCCCGAAGGGCCTGGGGAGGGGGAGAGGAAAAATCTTTAGCGCTGTTCAGGGGGCCGATGTCACCGTCACCAGCGGCCGAATCCGCTCCAGCGTGGCTGGCCCGATGCCCGGGACCGCGAGGAGATCCTCCAGGTGCCGGAAAGGGCCGTGCTTGAGCCGATAGTCCACGATCGCCTGCGCGGTCCGGGGCCCGATCCCGGGCAGTCGCTCCAGTTCTTCCACAGAAGCGATGTTCAGATCCAGGCGAGCGGAAGGGGTGGGCGGGATCGCCGGCCGCTCCCCCTGTCGGGGCACGTGCAGGTGCATCCCATCGGTCGCCGGCGCGGCCAGATTGAGGGCCTCGAGATCCGCGTCGGATCGAGCTCCCCCGGCCAGCTCCAGGATCGCCCAGATCCGCAAGCCCTGTGGGACCGTGTAGACCCCAGGGGCATGGATCGCCCCGGTGAGGTAAACGTGGATCCAGATCGGGGTGGAGGTCGGGGTTGGGACGGGAGTCGGTGGGGGAACAATTCGAATGGCCGCTGGGGCGGGACGTCGGAGCAGCCAGATGCTGGCGATGAAGCTGGCCAAAGTAGCTCCCAGCACTATCGCTTCCCGCAGCGTCTGCCATGGAGAGCCCTCTTTGGAGGGGTATGTGGGGGATCGGTTGCTGGCGCTCATAACGCTTCCGCTCAGCGCAGGATTGGAGCAAAGGAGAGGATGGGCGGCCAGGCTGACCATCCCCTCTTTCCTTACTGTTGCATCGATTGGGCACCGCCGTTTCGCCTGCCTTGAGGGCAGCGAAACCGGGTTCGGTTGGACAACGGCCAAAAGCCGCCTCGTCGCCGCCCTCGTCCCAGTACGGGTCATCTCGCCATGTATATGATAGCGGCGCCGATTCTTTCCATCGGGGTTTCTCATATCCGTAACGATACAGGAGCCAGGCAGTCTGCCCTCCCCGAGGGGATGGGTTCATTCTGCCCCGCTTAGCCGGCTCCCCACTGCGTCATTCCTACCCCCAATCGAAGCGCAGATGAGGGAGAAAGGGGATGAAGAAGGAGGGGCGGGCGGGGCCGCTTCCCTCGCGCCGGTCGCCTTCCACTCACCGATGCGCCGGCCGAGGCAGAGCGGACCCCGCCAGAAGATCTGTCGACTGCTGTTTCAACTGGACCGCAGAGGCCCTGGGGAGATGGCGGACTTATAGCATCCCTTCCAGGATCCGCTCCAGGGCCATCGTGTGGGCGCAGGTCCCGCGATGGCGGAAGAACTCGCAATCACATGTCCAGTTCCCCTCATGGTAGCGAACATGGTGGGTGTTGTTCTCGCCGCGGACGGTGACGGCGAAGGAGATGAAGTGGAAACGATCCCGCTCCTCGGCATACCGCCGGGCCTTCTCGATCTTGCCGATCAGCGCCGAGTCCACCATTGGAACCTCCTGAAGGGTTTATTGTTCAGTCCAAGGCTTGAGGATGGGATGAGCGGCCTCTTCGTCTGCCCCGTCATCCCCGCCTTTTCCATAACTCCCATTGGGAGGCCGGGCGGGCCGCCAAGGGCAGCCTCCTATCCCCAGAAGACCCTCGGGGATTAGGAAGAGGGCCGGATAAAAAACAAAACGGCACGTCAGCCCGTCGGCCGCGTGCCGTTTGTTGTTCGACCTCGCTGGCGGGTCTCTACATGCAAGGGAAGCCTCCCCCGATCTGCGCGTTTGGAGTCCTGGGCAGTGCTGAACAGCTGACGGATGAAGAGATCATGGAAATAGTTCCCCCTCGATCTTCCCTCCCCGAGGCGCTCTGGGCCCAGGGGAGAGGAGAGCCCGTTGGGGAGCGCGATCCCTCCCGCATCCGCGCCCCCACTAAGGAAGCGAACGCTACGGTTGCTACCAGTATAGGCAGATTCTGCAAACCTGTCAAAGCGGGGGCGACGGGGCGGCTGTCCTGGGCAGCCGGCGAATTTTAGAAAGAGGATCCCGGGAAGCCGCATTCTCTTCCCCTCTTCCCGGGGCCGATTGGGCCGCGGGAAGAGGGGATCAAACGTATAATTCACCGGGAAACGAATTCCAGTCGTGGCGCCCCACATCAGTGTCCTTCCGGAGGAGGCTCCCATGGATTTTCGGCTGAGCGATGAGCATCGCATGGTGCAGCAGATGGTCCGCGAGTTCGCGGAACGGGAGATCCGGCCGGTCATCAAGGAGCACGACCGCGCCCAGAAACCGATCCCCTGGCTCTTCGAACGGATGGCGGCCCTGGGGCTCATGGGGATCTGCATCCCTGTGAAATATGGCGGCGCCGGGATGGATTACATCTCTCTGGGCCTGGCTTGCGAGGAACTCGAGCGCGTCGACAGCTCCCTCCGGGTGGTGATGTCCGTCCACGTGGCCCTGAACTCCCTCTCCCTTCTTCAGTGGGGGACAGAGGAACAAAAGCAGCGCTATCTGGTTCCGCAGGCGAAGGGGGAAAAGATCGCCGCGTATGCGCTCACCGAGCCTGGCGCAGGATCCGACGCTGCTGCGATCCGAGCGACAGCCCGGCGTCAGGGGGATGTTTACATCCTGAACGGGGAGAAAACCTGGATCAGCCTGGCGGATCTGGCGGATCACTTCCTGGTGATCGCCAAGACGGATCCCGAGAAGGGCCACCGAGGGATGTCCGCCTTTATCGTTGAGCGATCGTTCCCCGGCGTGAAAACCGGCACCCTCCACGGCAAGCTGGGGGTCCGGGCAGGCAACACCGGATGGATCGTCCTGGAGGACACTCCGGTGCCGGCCGAGAATCGCCTGGGGGAGGAAGGGGAGGGTTTTTACATCGCCATGGCTGCGCTGGACAACGGCCGCTACACCGTAGCGGCGGGGGCGGCCGGGCTGATCCGGGCCTGTCTGGAGGCCTCGGTGAAATATGCCAACGAGCGGATGACCTTCGGTCGGCGGATCGGCGAGCATCAGCTCGTTCAGGAGATGATCGCCAAGATGGCTGCCAACTATGAAATCGCCCGGCTGCTTTACCTGCGGGCCGGGTGGATGAAGAACATGGGGCTGCGCAACACCCGGGAGACCAGCCTGGCCAAATGGTTCGCCACCGAAGCGGCGGTTCAGGCGGCCCTCGACGCGATCCAGATCCATGGAGCGTATGGCTACAGCGATGAATACGACGTGGAGCGCTACCTCCGTAACGCCAAGGGAGAGGTGATCTACGAGGGCACCAGCCAGATCCATACGATCCTGCAGGCCGAATACGCGCTGGGATATCGCAGGGATCGCCCCCTGCGCTGCGAGTTGCCGGCCTACGATCCGGAGATCTGGCGCGCCGAGCCCGCGATGGCCTGAACCCGGTCTGAACAACCCTTGCCCAAAATCAATGGGCAGGATCCGAAGCGATGCCGAACGCCTCCGACGCTCGGCATCGCTTCGGGATGGTCCCTTTAGGAGGGTAGGCAGGTCCACTGAAAGCGGCCTGCCCACCGCAGGAAACTCAAAGATCCCTGTGGAGGCGACCATGCACATCGTAGTGCCCATTAAGCAAACCCCGGACACGACGGCCACCATCACCGTCGATGCGTCCGGGCGCATCTCCTGGGGCGATGCCCCGCTGATTGTGAATCCATGGGACGAGTTCGCCATCGAGGAGTCCCTGCGGTTAAAGGAGAAATTCGGGGGGAAGGTCACGGTGATCACCATGGGCCCGGAATCCGCTAAGGAGGCGCTGAAGCAGGCCGTGGCGATGGGGTGCGACGAGGCCATCCTGCTTCACGACCCTGCCTTTGAGGGTTCCGACACGGTCGTCACCGCCACGATCCTGGCGGCGGCGGTCCGCAAGCTGGGGACGGTGGATCTCGTCTTCATGGGTAAGGAAAGCGTGGATGGGAACTCCGCGCAGGTCCCCCCCGCCCTCGCCCGACGCCTCGGATGGCCCCTGCTGGCCTATGTAGGGAAGATCCGCGAGGTCGATCCGGCCGGGCGGACGATGGTGGTGGAGCGGATCCTGGAGGAGGGCCGCCAGGTGGTGCGGGCGCCGCTCCCCGCTGTCCTCAGCGCGATGCAGATGAATGAGCCGCGATATCCGTCCTTTATGGGCATCCGAAAGGCCGCCCGGATGCAGATCCCGATCTGGACCGCGGCGGATTTGGGGTTGTCGCCGGAGCAGGTCGGCGCAGCGGCCTCGGCCGCCCGCTGGCCCGCCGTTTTCGCCCCGCCCAAGCAGGAGGTCCAGTGCGAGTTCCTCCAAGGAGAGTCGCCGGAGGAGATCGCCCGCGCCCTGGTCGATCGGCTGTTAGCGGAAAAGGTGTTGTAGGGGCAATGGCAGGGGGCCTCCGGCGGCCTCCCTCACTCCCCTCTCAAGTCAACTGCGGAGGACATCCATGAGCCATATCTGGGTCTGGCTGGAGCAATTTCAGGGGAAGGTTCCCTCGATCGTATGGGAGACCATGGGGGTGGCCCGGCAGCTGGCGGATACGCTGGGAACCGGGGTGACCGCCGTGTGGATCGGGGGGGCGATCGCCGATCAGGCCGAGGCCGCCATCGCTATGGGCGCGGATGTCGTCCAGGTGATCGAGCACCCGGCGCTGGCGGACTTCCGTTTTGAACCTTACCTGGCCGTTCTGACCTGTCTGGCGAAAGAGAGCGCCCCCTCGGCCATCCTGATGGGATCCACAGCCCGCGGGCGCGAGCTGGCTGGAGGTCTGGCGGCCGAGCTGGGCACCGCCACGCTGGTCGATGTGATGGAGATCGCCATCGAGGACGGACGTATCGTGGCGATCCGGCCGATCTATGAGGGCAAGCTGTTCGCGCGAACTTATGTCGAGCGCTCCCCCGCGATTTTAACGATCCGCGGGCGTGCATTCCCCCGGCCGGATCCCGATCCCGGCCGGAAAGGGGAGATCCGCCGGGTTTCGGTTGAACTGGATCCTTCGGTTTTCTCCACGGAGGTCCTGGATTGGATTCAGGAAACCGAGGGGGAGATCAGCCTGAACGAGGCCCGCATTGTGGTGGGCGGCGGGCGTGGGGTGGGCGGCCCGGAGGGCTTCGAGACCCTGCGGGAGCTGGCTCGGGCCCTGGGGGCGGCTCTGGGGGCCACGCGGGCGGTGGTGGATGCGGGGTGGATCCCCTACAAGTATCAGGTGGGCCAGACCGGCAAGACCATCAGCCCGGATCTCTATATCGCGTGCGGCGTATCGGGGGCCATTCAGCATCTCTCCGGCCTGCGAGGGGTGAAAGTGATCGTGGCGATCAACAAAGATCCAGAGGCGCCGATCTTCAAGGCCGCCCGCTACGGCGTGGTGGACGATCTCTTCAAGATCGTCCCCGCCCTCACGGCGGAGCTCCGCCGCCGCGGGCTGGCGAAGGGATAAAGGGATCGCGCTCCCGGTTGGCGGGCGGGCGAGGCCATCGAAGGCGACGCCCCAGCTCCAATTCCCAGGAAGGCCCAGAAGTTGCACGTAGCGTCATCCGATTCCTCTCCTCAAGGCTCGTGAGGCCTCTGGGAGGAGAGGTCCAGGAGGAAGAAGTCCTTCCAACCTGGGAGAGGGATCCCCACGCCGCCCTTGGGCGGGTTCGGCACTTCAGAGAGGGGGCGCTAAAGGCGTCCCCTTTCTTTTCCCCTACAGCCCTTAGACCGTCGGGAGGGGGAGGAAAGACTTCCCGAGGAAGTGAACAGCGTAACTTCACTTATGGCCCCTCCACCAGGAAAAGGGGGATCCCCCCTACCGCCGCCTCCCCCTGTTTCTGACGCGTCGGATTGCATAGGGTTGGCGTGTTGTAATTGGTGGCTGGCGGCAATGAGAAGGTGTAAACGCCATTCGTGGGGCGCACGGTGGTGGCCGCTCCGGTGCGGACATCGTAGACGATCCCCTGCGACGCGACGGCGGTCACGGTGATCGTCGCCGGGACGTTCAGGCGGGTCCACGCCAGGAGCACCCGGGCGCCGTCCGGCCGGCGGAAGGCGAACCATTCCACTTGGCCGGTGCAGGCCCCCCAATCGGTCTGGCCCTGCGTGGAACGCCACCGCCAGAGCGGCGCAGCGCCCGGCAGATGGGCCGCGACCAGGCGATAGGCTGCGGCCGCCGGGCGCGCCCCCGCGTCCGAGGGATGACAGGGAGCCGGGCTGGTGTTCCGATACAGCCCGAAGGCGTCGTGATGCTCCGGTCCGTTCCCGCAATCATCGTGTAGCATGAAATGGAAGATCACCCGCGCCCCCAGCCAGATCGCATACGCCGCGCTCTGCACCACATAGGCGGCCTGCTCTTCCTTTGTCCCCCGATACCCGCTATCCGGATCCCAGGTCGGTCCCGGATAATCGTCCCATACGGGCAGGCCGCTCTCGTTCACCCAGAGCTCCTTGACGAGCCCGAAGGATTGAAGGGTTCCCTTCGCCTGATTGAGGTAGCGGAAGGTCTGCCAGGCGTAGCTGTAGCTGTGGATCGGTAAAACGTCGAAATACCAGCTGAAGGCGTCCCGCAGATCGGGGGCGGGGTCGTTCTGAAGGGCGGTCAGGACCTCCCGAAGCCAGTTCGGCTTTTCGAAGATCGCCAGCCCGCCGAACAGGATGCGGGCCTGAGGGTCCGCCTGCCGGGCGGCGATGGCGGCGACTTTGAGCAGCCGCGCGTAATCCGTTGCGGTCCCGCTCCAGAAGAAAGTGAGGTCCGGCTCGTTCCAGATCTCCCAGGCGCGCACACCGCGGCCGGAAGGCCATCCGGCCACCTGCTGGCTGGCGAGCCCGCCCGGCCGGTAACGGGCGACGGCCTGATAAACAAATGCCGCCCATCGGTTGTTCGGGTTGATCGGTTTTCCAGGGCCAGGGCGATCGGTTCCATCAGTGAAGATCGGCGCGTAGAGGCCCGCCGGGGGGTTGGCGGCGGCGATGGCCAAAGAGGGAGGAGTGGGGGCACGGCGCGGCGTGCCCCCGTTGGATTGGCGCAGGACGGACCCGCCGATGGGCAGTTGGCCGGGGATGCCGCCGGCCGCATAGAACCCGGGGGTGCCCATCAGGATCAGGGAGACCTCAAAGCCCTGGGCGAGGGCATCTCGAAGGGCCTGATCCACGTGGGCCCATCGATAGACACCCGGGGATGTTTCCACACCGCTCCAGTAGAGGGGCCAGCGGTCCCAGCGGGCGCCCACCTGTCGGGCGCGCTCGAAGCGGGCGACATCGGCCGGCCATTCCGCCGAGGTGA
>NZ_JANWXB010000095.1 GCF_025055495.1 Thermoflexus sp.
CGGGATGGCTTCGTGATGGGGGAAGGGGCGGGGATCCTGGTGCTGGAGCGCTTGGAGCATGCGCGAGCGCGGGGGGCACGGATCTACGCCGAGGTGGTGGGCTACGGCGCCTCCGCGGACGGCTACCATATCACGGCGCCGTTGGAGAACGGGGAGGGGGCTGCGATCGCCATGCGTCGGGCCCTGGCGGACGCGGGCCTTGCACCGCGGGAGGTAAACTACATCAACGCCCATGGCACCAGCACGCCGCTCAACGATAAAAGCGAGACCCAGGCCATCAAAGCGGTCTTCGGGGAGGCCGCTTACGATGTGCCGATCTCTTCCACCAAATCAATGATCGGACATCTGCTGGGAGCAGCCGGCGCCGTCGAGGCCATTGTTTGCATCCGGGCGATCACCGATGGGATTATCCCTCCCACCATCAACTACGAGCATCCGGACCCCGAATGCGACCTGGATTACGTGCCGAACGTCGCACGTCGCCAACCCGTGCGGGTCGCGATGTCCAACTCCTTTGGCTTCGGAGGTCATAACGCCTGCGTGATCTTCCGACGATATGAGGATGAGGTCGACTGAAGTCGCCCTCGGCAGGCCTTCGGCCGAGGGACGGCCTGCGCCGCCCCCTTCAGTTTTTGGCAGAAATTACACTGTCCGCTTTCCCCCGGAATCTTTTATCCTCCTCCACCCCACGGCCCATCGGGTCGTAGGGAGGAGGAGAAAGGGAGATGGGGCCATTGCATTGTCCGGCAGGCCCTAAGCGTGGAACTCCTGATTGAGTTTCGGCTTGCGGAAGCAACACTCCGGAAAACCGGGCGACGCTGCCCCGAGAGGGCGGAAGAGCTCCTCCCCAACCCGGCATGCAGAAACCCCAGCGGAGGCTCCGATCCCGCCCTTCGCCTGCTACGCGTTCGGGTGTTGTTTCCTCCATACGAGGCTCCATAAAGGGCGTCCACCTCCGCGGACGCCCGGCGCGGCAGCCCCCCGGAGGGGGCCGATTTCGATCGGCGCAAAATCGTTGCCGAACTTGAAACGGAGGTCAACCGGATGGCGCGTTATGCGCATATCGTCGGCTGGGGAATGGCCGTCCCCCAGCGGGTGGTCACCAACCACGAGCTGGCGCAGTTTGTCGAAACCTCTGACGAGTGGATCGTCACCCGCACCGGGATCCGGGAGCGCCGGGTCGCGAGCCCCCAGGAAAGCACGGCGACGCTCTCCATCGCCGCGGCGGAGGAAGCCCTCGCGGTGGCCGGGATCCCCCCACGGGATGTGGATCTGATCCTGGTGGCCACGGTGACCCCCGAGTATCTGTTTCCCTCCACTGCCTGTCTGGTCCAGGATGCCTTGGGGGCGACGAAGGCGGGAGCCTTCGATCTACTGGCGGGCTGTTCCGGGTTTATCTATGGGCTCCATTTGGCAGCGGCCGCGATCCGGGCGGGCACCCATCAAGTGGCCCTGGTGATCGGGGCGGAGACCCTCTCACGCATTGTGAACTGGCAGGACCGCAACACCTGCGTCCTTTTCGGGGATGGAGCAGGCGCGGTGGTGTTGCAGGGGAGCGATACGCCCGGTGGGGTTCTCGCCTCGATGATCCGGGCCGATGGATCCGGCGGGGAGCTGCTGATCCTCCCCGCCGGCGGCAGCCGGCTTCCGATCTCGGAGGCAGCGGTGCGGGATGGCTGTCATTTCATCCGGATGAACGGGCGCGAGGTCTTCCGATTTGCGACTCGGGTGATGGAAAAAGCCACGCGCGAGGTGATCGCCCAGGCCGGCCTGCGTCTGGAAGACGTGGATTTGATCATCCCGCATCAGGCCAACATCCGGATCATCGAAGCGGCGGCGAAGGCCCTGGGGCTCCCGATGGATCGATTTTTTGTGAACATCGACCGCTATGGGAACACCTCCGCCGCCAGCATCCCCATCGCCCTGTGTGAGGCGGTCCAGCAGAGACGATTGAATCCGGGAGATCGGGCGGTGATGGTGGCCTTCGGCGCCGGCCTGACCTGGGCCGCCGCGGTGGTCGAGTGGGGCGCTCCGCGGGCCCGCCCACGGCCGCTCTGGCTGGAGCGGCTGGCGCGGATCACCCTCTACCTGCCGGCCCAGCTGCACTCGCGCCTGATGCGCCTCTGGCGCCGCCTCGATGCCTGGTTCAGCCGGATCCTCCGCCAGGAAGGGGAGTGAGCGCCCGCCCGGGGTTTTTGAGCGCATGCTGGATCGTTCTCCACCTGGCATGAGGGCCATCCGCTGGATTCCCGGCCGGAGAGGGAGGATCTGCCCCTCCCCCGAACCCGCCTTTGGCGACTCAACCCCCTCGCCTCGGGGATGCTACCCGGATGAATTTTCGGATATGCTCGGGGGTAGAGGCAGGCCGTCGAAGGCAGCCTGCCTATCGAGAAGGATCCTCCGAGGAGAAGATGGGGGTCAACTCCTGGATCCGCTTGTCCAGGTCTTTCCTCCCTCCCGGTGGCCCAAAGGGCCACCGGGAGGGAGGAAAGGAGGACGGGGCTTGTCCAGCAAGCGGGTAAAAGCGACCCATGCCTCCTCGCTGATGATTCAAAAGTTGCCCTCCCCGAGGCGCTTGCTCGCCCTCTTCATCGGATTTATGCTCCGTTCTGGATCCCTGCGCTGGGGCTTGCCAATGGATCCGCGACCGCGAACGAAGATCGTCTGCACTTTGGGCCCTTCCACCGATCACCCGGAGATCCTGCGGGCGATGATCCGGGCAGGGATGAGCGTGGCCCGGATCAACTTCTCCCACGGGGATCACGACGCCCACGCCCGTCGCATCGCCATGGTGCGCCAGATCGCCCAAGAGGAAGGCGCCATCGTCGCCCTCCTGGGGGACCTGCAGGGCCCCCGCTGGCGGGTCGGCATCATCGAGGGAGGATACATCTCCATCGCCCCCGACCAGCGGATCATCCTCACCTCTCGCCCGGTCCCGGGGAGCCCCCAAGAGGTTCATCTTCCCCATCCGGAATTCATCGCCCTGGTCCGCCCCGGGCAGACCCTCCTTCTGGACGATGGGTTGCTGGAGTTCCGGGTGGAAGAAGTCAATGGGACCGATGTGGTCTGCCGGGTGGTGCGGGGAGGGACGTTGAGCTCCCACAAGGGGATCAACGCCCCAGGCCTCCCCCTCACGCTGCCCGCCCTCACGGAGAAGGACCGCATGGATGTGCGGTTCGCCGTCGAGCATGGAGTGGAGTACCTCGCCCTGTCTTTCGTGCGGACAGCGGAGGATGTGCACCAGCTCCGATCGCTTCTGCAGGAACTGGGAGCCTCGATCCCTGTTGTGGCCAAGATTGAGAAGCGAGAGGCGTTGGAGAACTTCGAGGCTATCTTAGAGGCGGCGGATGCGGTGATGGTCGCGCGGGGAGATCTGGGGGTGGAGATCCCACCGGAGGAGGTGCCGATCCACCAGAAGCGGATCATCCGCCAGTGTAACCGGGCGGGCAAGCCGGTGATCACCGCCACCCAGATGCTCAACTCCATGGTCAACCATCCCCGCCCGACCCGGGCGGAGGCCAGCGACGTGGCCAACGCGATCCTGGATGGAACCGATGCGGTCATGCTTTCGGCGGAAACGGCCACGGGGACCTACCCGGTGGAGGCGGTGCAGATGATAGCCCGGATCGCACGGATCGCCGAGGGGGCGATGCCGCACCGCCAGTGGCTGGATCTGATCGGCGAATCCACGGAGGTCACAGAGGCCATCAGCCGGGCGACGGTGGAGATCGCTGAGCAGGTCGGCGCGCGGGTCATTGTCACCTCCACCATGTCCGGCTACACCGCCCGGATGATCGCCCGCCATCGTCCCTCGGTTCCCATCCTGGCCGTCACCCCGATCCCAGCGACCTTGCGGCGGCTGGCTCTGGTATGGGGGGTGGAGCCCGTTCTGATGCCCTCCGTGCGCAACACCGATGAGATGCTGGGGGCAGCCAGCCAGGCGGCCCTCCAGAGCGGACGGGCACAGCCGGGAGACTGGATTGTCATCACCGCTGGAGTCCCCTTCGGCCGCCCGGGCCATACGAACCTGTTGAAAGTCCATCGGATCGAGCCAGTCCCGGATTGAGGGTTCGATGAGCGGATGAGGGTTGAAGCGCTCGGGGGCTGGGCCCGGAACCTTCGCCCTCTGGCCCGCCCCCCCGAATCGTGGGATCTTACCCGCCTTCCCGCAGCCCTTCAGGTCTTGAGGGGCAGTAGAGCCGCCGAGGGTGGCTCATTCCCTCCGAATTCAAAATACGCCGTTCGCTTCCTCACAGCGGCCTTGAAGGCAGAGCGGGGCGCCGAATGTGCCCGGCCCCAAAGAAATCGCTTCTTCCCCCCTCCACGGCCCACGAGGAGGTATGGGGAGAGGATAAGGCCCTTCCACCTCGTCTGACCAGCTCCTAACCGCATCACTCCTTAGAGGGATAAGGACAGGCCAGGGACACGCCCCGCATAACGTTATCCCCGCCACAGAAGGATCAGCGGCACGCCCAGGAACGCGATCAGGAAGAGGCCCAGGAGCATGCGACGACCCATCGCGAGTTCAAAGACCCGGATCAGCAGACCCCGATACCACCGATAACCCGCCAGCAGAATCCCGGCCGAGATCACGCTGACGCTGATCACCTCGGTCAGCACCACCCCGACCGCGGCGGGATTCCCCAGGGCCAGCGCGGCGAGAAGCGTGTCGATGAAGGTGCTGATATTCGCTCCCATCACATAGGGGATCAGCTGCTCCCGTTGAATCCGGCCCCGCGTCACCGAAGGCACCAGCAGTCCGATGGAGACGGACACCGACATCGTTAGGGCCGTCACCGCCAGCCCGAGGCCGAAGATCGGCCAGGGGGAATCCTGCGGTGGATCCGCCTCTGCCTGGGTCAGACGGGGAAGGGGGAGGGCTCGATCGAGGGCCTGAAGCGCAACGCCGACCAGGAAAAATCCCAGGAGGAAAAGGGAGATCCCGATGGCGCTCTCCGGCACAGGTCTCCCAAGCCACCGGCTCGCCCCGCTACGGAGGATTCCTTCCACCATCTGGACAAGCGCCCGAAAAGGCTCCAGAAGCGCTGGAAGGAAAGGCGGCCGCCACCGGGCAATCCATGAGACAGGCACATAAGGCAGCAAGAAGAGGCCCAGGGCGGTGGCCGGAAGATAGGTCGTGGCTGTCACCCAGAAGGTGACCAAGCCTGCCGTCAGGCTGTTCCATGAATGGCCCCGGCGCCATGCGTAGCTCAACCCGATGACGAACAGGATAAATGAAGCCCCCAGGCGGGAGCCGGTGAGCATGGTGAGGGTGGCGGCCGGGGAAAGCATCTGGGCATCCTGAAGGCTAATCGCGGCCGCCGCCACGGGGGAACCGCTGAGCGCCAGACAGGCCATCAGCCAGCCCAGCCCCAGGCTGTGCCACGGAGAGGGAAGCTTTCCTGCCTCCGCCAGGGCGGGGGTCAGATGGGCAGCCCCCGCGCGCATCAGCAACAACGCGAACAGGAAGAGCGCCAGCCCCCCCGCTCCCCATAATCCACGCTGGACCGCCGCCTTAAATGCTCCAGTCCTGTCCCCTCGTTTCATTGTGGAAAGCCCGGGAAGAGGACTACTGCTGGCCCCTGTCCGAGAGGTCGAATGGGGCCCCTCCTTGTGTTGGGGGCTAAGCCAGGCCCTTCAGCTCCCGGCTCAGTCCTAAAAATCCCCCGAGGAAACGGACAGATACCCGCAGGGGTTAACCCACAGGGCCGCTCCTCCCTACTGAGGGCTTTTCAGGGCGGGGAAGACCACCTTCAGCGGCCTTCCCAGACCCGAAAGCTTTCGGATCCCCTCTCCCCGCAGCCCGAGAGGCCACGTCAGACCCCATGTCAAGTTGTTTAGGAAGGAGGCGTTCCAGATCGCGAATCAGTCCGGCACGGAGTTCGAGGAGGGATCCAGGCCTTCCAGGCCCCGCCATCGGCTGCCCTCCTCCGGAGGGCCGATCAGCCCTCGGGCCTCCATCAGATCAATCAAGCGGGCAGCCCGATTGTAACCGATGCGAAGCTTCCGCTGCAACAACGAGATCGAAGCCCGCCGATGCAGGCGCACGATCTCCATCGCCCGCCGCAACAGAACCTCGTCGGGCTCCTCTTCAGCCTCTCCCTCCCGTCCTCCCGTCCGAACCGGTTCCTGGGAGGGAAGCTCCTCGCCCGTCTTCGGCCGAACCGGTGGAAGCTCGGAGATCGCTCCCCGGCGCTCGCGCGCCGGAGCCGGGCGGGGAAGACCCCGGATGCCCTTCCAGTAAGTGACGATGCGACGGATCTCCTCATCGGAAACAAAACAACCTTGAGCCCGGATCGGCTGGCCCTGATCGGGGGCCAGGAAGAGCATATCCCCGCGCCCTAACAGGGTCTCCGCCCCGGGCATATCCAGGATCACCCGGGAGTCCACCGAGGAGGCCACCGCGAAGGCGATGCGGGCCGGGAAGTTGGCCTTGATCAGCCCCGTCACCACGTCCAC